>CAZSFB010000383.1:0-3300 GCA_964606035.1 uncultured bacterium
AGATAGCGCAGATTGCCGGTGTTCGCAGACGGCTGGTTCTCCCATCAACAGTGGCCATTGCCGCGAGCGAGCTGCTTTACCGGCTGAGGCTTACAAGGACGAACCGGGACTGGCTGGTCCTGACGCTGGAAAACAGTTTCCGGTATGACCCCACTTGGACGGAAAATACTCTCGAGTGGCGTCCTAAACGAACCCCGGAAGAAGCAATCCACGCTGTAATTGAAAACCGGAGACGGATTCCGGCAGCCACACGAATTTCACTTGGCAGAAGCGACCGGATCGAAGGAACCCGTTACCCGCTCATGGCGGCATGAATACAGATGAAGGAGATGGCGACCATGGATTTCAACGCCGATGCATACGCCGGAGCCGGAAACAGCAGTTTTGACGAGATGTTTCCCACCCTCGTCTATCTGAGAAAATACCGGCCGCGGGCCATCGCACAGTTTGAGGAAGTGCTCGACAAGTGCCGTCGATTCCGCAAGCTTCATATCGATCCGAATGCTCTCCGGCTGGACCGGATGGTCATGAATGACTCCCGGTATGTGGCCGAAGACCTCATCCGAGCGACGGCCTCGGAACGGCTTTTTACCACTATGATTCCGGCTATTTTCGGTGGCGGTGGCTACTCGTTTGGCGCCTTCATGATCGGAATGGAGGAGCTGGCCGCCGGGTGCCTGGGAATAGCCAACCTCATGGGGGTGCATGGCCTTGCCCTCTCCACAGTCGCGGCGACCGGCGATCTCGGTCATATGGAAGATATCTGCCGCGAGTTGGCAACAACCGAGAAAGCCGGCAAACCGCACCTCCTCTCCACTGCCATCACCGAGCCCAGCGCCGGAACCGATGTCGAGGATATCGAACTGCTGAGAAAGGCGCGGCTCGTCTGCGAGGCAAAGCCGGTAAAAGGTGGTTACCGGCTAAACGGCCGGAAAGTATTCATCAGCAACGGAAGCATAGCCCAGACCCATATCGTCATCATGGTGACCGACAGGAGCAAGCCGGATCAGACCATGTGGTGCTTCCGGGTGGACAATGGAACGCCAGGTTTCTCCATCGGCCGTGTTGAGCGGAAAATGGGACAGAAGGCATGCCCGGCGGCCGAGCTTGTATTCGAGGACTGCTTCATTCCTGAAATGAACCGGATCGGCTCCCATCCAGTGGCTGGCCGCGGTGTCGATATGGTGCTGGGTGCCACCCGCGGAGCCGTAGGTGTATTCGGGACCGGAGTGGCGCGAGGCGCCTATGAGCGGGCCTTGGCATACGCCCAGACCCACAAGGTGCGCGGAAAATGGCTTATTGACCAGCAATGGGTCCAGTTCCGCCTGACCGACATGTATCGCAACGTCATGATGGGCCGCGCCTCATATATTGAAGCTATGCTTTCAAACGAACTGTTCGGGCTTTCCTCGCTCATCTCGGCCGCGCCAGCGGCACAGGAAATATCGAAACACCTGCCTTCACGGCTCTTCGACAATCCCGTGATGAAGGCGGTGCTCCACAATCCGCGAACCCGCTCCGCCGTCTGGGACCGTATCAGCGGAATCCCGGAGTGGAAGTCCTCAACTGCCTGTGCCTTTGGAGAAGCAGCAAAAGTGCTCGGGACGGATGTCGGCATGGCCAACTGCAGCATGGCTGTTGACATCATGGGGGCTGACGGCCTGCGCCATGACCGGGGGATGGAGAAGCTGTTCCGGGATTCAAAGCTCCTACAGATCTATGAGGGAACCAACCAGCTCAACCGGATCGAGATATACAAGCACGCCGTAAACCGGGCGGCCTGAGCGGAAAGGAACCATTCATGAGAACCGTCAAGAGCGAAGATAACCAGCTTGTCCAGGACAGCGTCGCCCGGTTCACCGACGCGGTGGTCGTCCCACATCTCGAGGACCTCAATCACTATCCGGATCATCCGCTTCCTCCGGAACTGCTGGAAGGTCTCGCCCACCTCGGACTTTTTGAGCTGCTGCTCCAGACCGAAATGGGCGGCGGTGGCGGCCATGTCGAGACGCTGAGCATTGCACTGGAGGCCCTGTCGGAAAAGGCGGCAGCTCCGTCGGGGATACTGTTTGCGCACAGTTTTGCCCAGTATGCAGTCCTCCACTCCGGCAATGCCAAGGCTGTCCAGCGGCTTGCCCGGGACAAGAGCGAGGACAAACCAGTAATTCTTGCTTACCCTGTCTATTCAGAACCGGGTGAATCCGGGGCCGGCGTTAGGGCCTCTGTCAAAGGCAAATCGCTGATCCTGAACGGCAGGCTCGAATTCATCGTAAATGCACCGATTGCAACGCTCCTCCTGGTTCCGGCTACGGATCCGGAAAGCGGCCAAATCTCACTCGTTCTTGTGGATGCGAACGCCAAAGGGGTAAGGATTGGCGAAGCGCTTCTGACTCTGGGACTCCGCGGCTGTCCATCAGCGGACGTTGAGTTTGCGAATGTATCCGTGACCCTGTCATCGCTTGTCGCCGGTCCCGGCAAGGCAACCGGACTCCTCCTTGACACCGTCAGACGTTTTCGCGGGCCTGCTGCAGCCATCGCTGCCGGAGTGGTGGCCTGCTCGATTCACAGGGCACGGACTTATGCGGAGGAACGCTACCAGGGTGGGTCAAGCATCATCGAATACCAGCAGGTCCGGGCAATGCTCGCCGACATGCTGTCGGACTATGCCGCCTGTTGTGACGCAGCCGACCGTCTCTCGAACGGCACACGGTTTACGGAAACCTCCAGTGCCCTCCTGTTTATCCGGGCCAAGGAAGGTGCCAGCAGGGCCACGATCGACGGCGTCCAACTGCTAGGTGGATATGGCTACATGGAGGACTACGGCCAGGAGCGGTGCATGCGCGATGCCAAGCAGATTCAGTGCCTGCTCGGCCGCTGCGATCCGCTCCGGCAAGATCTGATGAATGACTGGCTCGGACGTGAAGGTGCACTCTGATTATCCCCACCAGAAACAGAAAGGAGGGAACCATGGAAATCCAGGACCGGCTCGGAAACGCATACTATCCGAAAACCCGTTTTGCGAAATTCATCGTGGATCCGGACAAATGCAAAGCCTGTGGCAAGTGCGTGGCAACCTGTCCCGGTCAGATCCTTGAGCTTCGCAATAAGCTTCCAGTTGACATTATGGCGGCAGACGGCGGTCCGTTCGGCTGTATCGGCTGCAGCAACTGCTATGCTGTCTGTCCAGACCAGGCCATCGAGATCCGGGATGGTTACCGTGTGGAGGAGGGATTCTACCGGACGTTGCTCCGTGAGCCAGCCTTTCCTAATCCGTTCCGTGCGGAGGAGGCTCCGAATTTC
>CAZSFB010000384.1:0-3296 GCA_964606035.1 uncultured bacterium
CCTTCGTGAAGCTGCCGTGAAGAAGCTGGCCATGGGCGTGACCACGTTTGAAGAGGTTCTGCGTGCTACCGTCTGATATTCCCCAGCCCCGTTCCATTGCAGTCGTCGGTGCCGGGTCGTGGGGAACGGCTTTGGCGCACATGCTTGCGAACAAGGGATATGTGGTTCGCCTTTGGGGCCGGGATCCTGCAGTTGTCTCGGAGATCAATACGACCAGTACCACCCGCTATCTGAAAGGGGTCTCGATCAATCCCGGCGTGATGGCGACCGACGATCTCAAGGATGCTGTCAGCGATGCGTCAATGGTGGTGGGAGCCGTTCCCAGCCAGTTCAGCCGCGGCATTTTCGAGAAGCTCAGGGACTATCTTGCCCCGGATGCGATTATCGCCGTCGCATCGAAGGGAATTGAAACCTCGACCCTGATGACCATGAGCGAGGTCGCCCAGGATGTCTTTTCTTTCGAGCGGCATGGACGGCTTTGCTATATTTCCGGGCCGAGTTTCGCCCTTGAAGTTGCAAAAGGAATGCCCACCGCTGTCACGGTTGCGGCAGAAAACCCCCGGATCGCCCGGATCGCCCAACACTGGTTCCATTCACTCTATTTCCGCGTCTACACAAGCTACGACGTGGTTGGTGTGGAACTCGGAGGGGCCCTGAAAAATGTCATCGCCGTGGCTGCGGGTGCACTGGATGGTATCGGTGCAGGCCATAACATCCAGGCGGCCCTGATCACCCGGGGAATCGCGGAGATGACCCGGCTTGGGATCAAGCGTGGTGCCAATCCCCTCACTTTTGCGGGACTGACGGGTATGGGGGATTTGATCCTCACCTGCACTGGAACCCTCTCCCGGAATCGCACCGTCGGGCTCCGCCTCGGCAAGGGTGAGCACCTTGCGGATATCCTGAAGAGTATGGATCAGGTTGCCGAAGGCGTGGCAACTTCCCGGTCCGCCTTCATGCTTGCCCAGCGCGAAAATGTGGAACTCCCGATTATGGAGCAGGTTTACCGGGTGCTCCATGAGAGCAAATCAATCAAGCAGGCGATTCACGACATCATGGCCCGCGAACTCAAGGCAGAACTGGACTATCTGACGAGCGCCTGATCGTCACTTCGCGTCACCTTGGATCCCTCGCCTGGTTCCACTTCACCCATTCGTCATCCAGGGTTTTCTGGGAGATCGGTGTGACCACCGGCGGCGGGCTGCCCGCTCCGCCCACCACAACAGACTGGCGGGTCTGAATCAGAAGCTTTGTCCACTCTTCACGGGAGATATCCCTCGGACCAGGTACATCCCGCGGCGCGATGATGATCTGGCCAGGCTTCGGTACATCGATCGGCTTGAACGGGTTATACACCTCAACTGCACCTTTAAAGACGTCAATCTTCAGATTGTCCCCGGTGACGGCATAATTGAATACGGTACCCCGGACAGCGGCACCCGCGAACGGCGAGTTGATCTTGAAATCGTCATTGGCACCAAGAGACGATATTGAAGCCCAGACCTGGCCTTCTTTCACATCAAGCTGGACTTCCCGCTTCTGCTGCTCCTGTTCAAGAAGTTTCACCATATCCACGATCGTATTTTCATCCAGCCGCACGACCTTGCCTGACTCGACCGACACCTCGGCCCGGGACTTCCGTTTGGTCTGCATCGTATCACCGGACTCAATCGTCGACTGTTCTGGAACCGGAACCCAGTCTGTCGAGGGGTTCTTCTTCTGTGTTTCACCCCTGACGTAAGTGACCACGCCCTTGTCATCCGCCCGGGAGGCGCTTTCCGCAGATGAAAACGCCCAGAGCGACAACCCGGCAACGCTGCCGGAAAGCATCAGTCGTTTCAGATAATCCCATTTGAACATAAAACGCCGGTCTCCTGTTGATCCGGCCTGGCGATGCGATAGCCAAGCCGACTGTTCCAGCAACATTTCAGCGCAGGCCGAGCCTGATTTCGGTGATCCACGTTACATCATTCGGCGGGGGAGGCAATCAGTCCTGAAACCTGGTTTGCGCCCCAGATGAAAGGATGTCCATAAGCTTTTCCAAGTTCCTGACCTGCCTGCTCCAGGCTGGTCCGTGTGGGCGTTCCGCCAGCCCGCAGTTCATGATATCTGACCCAGAATTCTGCTCCCGTGACCCCCCTCCGCCACTGGGGAGTAATCCAGGGATTCGAGAACCCAGCGTTCAGTGCCGGAATCCTCAGCGCCAGCATTTCGGTGGGAGTCAGAGGGCGATCTACGGCACTTGCACTGAAACCGGACGCGGGGAGGGTCATCGGTTCCCCTTCACATCGGACTCCAGATACCGAATACCTGGAAACGGACAGCACTCCAGCGCAATGAATCCATCCGCCGCTGAGCCCCTTCAGTTCTATATGCTCCCGCTCCTGTGCAAAGAACAGAGCCCGCCCAGAACGCTCAAACGTTACACCAAAACCTGCCCGAAGCCGGGAGTCCCTATGCCCGGTGACAGTTCCGCTGGCGGCGGAGACAGATCCTTCACCAAGCTCGGCTTCAGCCAGAAGCGCTATCTGGGGAATCACCTGCGGGATCAGGTCGGGAGCCTCGCCTGAAATGAGCAGCGCGAGCGGCAACCCTGCCAGCCCGTCATCCGGCATCCACAACAGCCGTCGAGCAACTGCTTCTGCCCGAACCTTGTCCAGTAGCGCTCCCGGGAAAAGACGCATTTTCGCCTGTACCAGGGCCGCTTCATAACGTCCCTGTGAACGGACCAGTTCCGCAAGTGCCATGACCGTCCGGTCGAATTCCTGACGTGCGACTTTAATTGCGTGGAAATCTGTCTCGGTACCTTTTCGGAACCACCAGAGGAGCTTTCCGCTTTCGGGTTCGTACATTGAAACCAGCGCCGAATAAGGAATCTCCGGAAGTGGTGCTATCTCCGTGACTGGCAAACCGAGACGATCCCAGAGTCCGCCCGGCGGCCTGCGATCTCCGCTCCGGAACTTCTGACCATAAACCGGTTTTTTCTCCACTTTACGGTAGTCCCGCGAAGACCGTAGCTGCACTTGCTCGCTTTGAACCGTCATCGACGTATCATAAAGCCCTGTATCGTGAAGGTGGTCCTTCAGCAGTTTAAGCCGGGCCGCTTCCCAATATTGCAGGGCCCGGACAGGGTTGTTCCGGGATATCTCCTCCACCGCCTTCCGCAATATGGCGGCCTTGTCTACATACAGGCCGTTTCTGACCTCCGTTGCCCGGGAGGATGGCAGCTCCCGCAGCCAGAATTCCGCGAGGCTGGCCCCCTCTCCTCCATTTCGTTTTTCCAGATGGGGCGGGAT
>CAZSFB010000385.1:0-3294 GCA_964606035.1 uncultured bacterium
TGGCCTCGGGAAGTTCCGGCAACCTGGACCGGATGTCATGAATCTGGATCTCATCTACGACCAGCGGCAGCAGATCCGGCTCCGGAAAATACCGGTAGTCGTGAGCCTCTTCCTTGCTGCGCATGGAACGGGTCTCTCCGGTACTGGCGTCGAACAGCCGCGTTTCCTGGACCACCGTGCCTCCGCTCGACAAAACCGACTCCTGCCTCCGGATTTCGTATTCAATGGCACGCTCAAGAAAGCGGAAACTGTTGACGTTCTTCGTTTCGGTGCGGGTGCCGAACTTGTCCGATCCCTTGGGCCGGAGAGAGACATTTGCATCACAACGGAGCGATCCCTCTTCCATGTTGCCGTCGCAGACACCCAGGTACAGGAGCACCTGACGGAGTTCCTTCAGATAAGCACTGGCCTCCCGGGCAGACCGGATGTCCGGTTCCGACACAATTTCCATCAATGGCGTACAGGCACGATTCAGGTCGATCAGTGATGACCGGACATCACGGGATGCCTCGTGGAGCGATTTTCCCGCATCCTCTTCCATATGAATCCGGGTGATACGGACTTCCTTCTCGTACGCCACCCGGCCGTCATCGCCGAGAACCCGGGCTTTCAGTTTCCCGTTTGAACAGAGGGGCAGATCGTACTGGGAAATCTGGTACCCCTTCGGAAGGTCCGGATAGAAGTAGTTCTTGCGGGAAAACACGGACTTGGGATTAACCGTGCAGTTCAGGGCGAGGCCGGTACGGATCGCATATTCCACCGCCGTCCGGTTCAGCTTCGGAAGCACACCCGGAAAACCCAGGCAGACGGGGCAGGTGTTTGCGTTGGGATCCTCGCCGAACGTGGCAGGACATCCGCAGAACAGCTTGGTCTTTGTAAGCATCTGGGCATGCACTTCAAGCCCGATGACAACTTCGTATTCCACGTTCATCAACTCCTGAAAATCTACAGCGACGGTTTCCGCTCGTGCCATGAAGTGGCCCGTTCATAGGCGCTGCCAACCTGGATCAGGGTCTCCTCGGCGAAATGAGGAGCCAGCACCTGAAGGCCGACCGGGAGCCCATTTCCAGTAAAACCGCACGGGACGCTGAGCCCGCAGATTCCGGCAAGGTTGCACGAAATCGTGAAGATGTCGGAAAGGTACATCTGGATCGGATCGTTCAGCTTTTCCCCAAACCGGAATGCCGGAGACGGCGTTACTGGCGAGAGGATCGCGTCACACTTCGCAAATGCATCCAGAAAATCCTGGCGGATCAGCCAGCGAAGCTGCTGGGCCTTCCGGTAGTATGCATCGTAATAGCCTGCCGAGAGACAGAAGGTTCCCAGCATGATCCGCCGCTTCACCTCGGGGCCAAAACCCTCTCCACGGCTCCGGACATACAGGTCGAGCAGGTCTTTCGGTTCTTTTGCCCGATAGCCGAAACGGACACCATCGTACCGGGCCAGATTCGACGATGCCTCCGCGGTCGCCACGAGATAATAGGTCGCCACGGCATATTTGGTATGCGGGAGCGATACCTCGACGATCTGCGCTCCCTGCTTCTCAAGCTCCCGAATGGCTTCGCGGACCGCTTTTTCCGTCTCAGAGTCCATGCCGTCGATAAAGTATTCCCTGGGAATACCGAGCTTGAGTCCCTGTACACCACGGCTGGCTGCCGCCGCGTAGTCCGGGACCGGACGATTCACCGAGGTGGAATCCATCTCGTCATAACCACTCATCGCTTCGAGCAGGAAAGCGGCATCTTTGACCGTCCGTCCGAACGGCCCCAGCTGATCAAGGCTCGAAGCAAAAGCGATGACCCCGAACCGGCTCACTCGCCCATAAGTGGGCTTGATTCCAGCCACACCACAGAATGCAGCCGGCTGCCGAATGGAGCCGCCGGTGTCGGAACCGATACTGACTGTGGTGAACCCGGCAGCCACCGCAGCCGCGCTTCCCCCGGAAGACCCCCCTGGCACACACGAAGTGTCCCAGGGGTTCCTTGCCGGCCTGAAGGCTGAATTCTCGGTGGACGAACCCATGGCGAACTCGTCCATGTTGAGCTTGCCGAAGCAAACAGCGCCCGCGTTCCGGAGTTTCCGTATAACAGTGGCATCATAGGTGCCCTTGAAGTTCTCCAGCATCCTGCTCGCCGCTGTGGACGGCGTCCCATCCATGACAATCACGTCCTTGATACCGACTGGAATGCCGGTCAGCGCCGTGACACCACGCCCGCCATCTATCAGCTCCTGGGCGTGCCTGGCCTGTGCCATCGCCTGCTCAGCGTTGACATGAAGAAACGACCCTATTTTTGAGTCGTGTGACTCAACGCGCTTCAAGTGAAGCTCCAGCAACTCCGGCGCGGATATCTTCTTTTCCCGCAGGAGTTTCCCCTGTTCCTCAACCGTCAGAAAGCAGACTTCTGCACTCACGACTCTCTACCGCCTCACTCAATGACCTTGGGTACACGGAACATGTTCAGCTCGGCGGCAGGGGCATTTTCGAGGCCCCGCGCTACATCAAAATGGCGCTCCACCCGGTCCTCCCGGAGCGGTGTTTCCATCTCTACAGCATGTTCAAGCGGAGGTACCCTGGACGTATCTACCTCGGAAAGCTGCGCCACGTAATCCAGCATCCGGTTCATGTGGCTCACATAAGCCTCAGCCTCGGCGTCTGTCACCGATAACCGCGCCAGCGAGGCGATTTTCCTCACCTGTTTCACGTCGAGTTTCATTTTCAAAGTTTCCGGTTTTCCGCGCCGGAAACACCCGGCCGGAGAATGCGGGATTTACACGGGTATCCGTCACGGGGCAATACAGGCATCTCCCCCGCCCGCGGGCTTCTGGAACATGGCCAGAAGCTCCCGGTTCTTCTGCTTCATGCGCTCTTCGGATACCTGCTTCATCTCATCCCTGCGGTCCACCAGCAATTCGGCAGGAATATCCGCCAGAAACCGGCTGGGCAGGGTCGGGTAGCTTTTGCCGTACCGTTCCCGGGTGCGGGAACGGGACAGCACGAGCCGGTCCTTCGCCCGGGTGATCGCGACGTAAAACAGCCGCCGCTCTTCCGACGTGTCCACGTTCTGATACTCGGCCTTCACACCTTCGCGAATCTCGGAAGACTTGACGTGCGGGATCAGTCCGTCTTCACAGCCGGCGACAAACACCAGCCGGTATTCAAGCCCTTTGGCCGCATGAATCGACAGCAGCGTTACCCGGTCACCGGGCTGGTCGTCTGTTTCCTTTTTGTCGAGGGCCGAAGCCTCCAGAAGCCTTATTACCGCTTCCCGGGAATCAGAAACGTCCGATGGCATC
>CAZSFB010000386.1:0-3281 GCA_964606035.1 uncultured bacterium
GGGCCTTGCCCTGCCACTGGTCGAATTGGAGCCGAAACGCGCCCCACCCTTCTTGGAGCGCGCGCCACAGGCCGACCGACTCGTCGACGATCTCGCGCACCTGCCACGCCGTGCGCTCCAGGGCGGCAATGGCGGCATCGAGCGCGGCCATCCAGGCCCGCAGCCCGGCCTGCTCCTCGCCGGCGGCACCGGCCCAAAGACTCTCGATCAAGGCGCGACCGGGCTCGCCGGGAGCACCGGAACGGGAGGCTTCGGCGCCGGGCTCTTCAATGGAAGTATTTGTTTTTACTTGAATTTCAGGATTCATGGAGCGGCATCTCCCGATGTCCTACGGACGTATACTTTTGTATTACAAAATAATACCGCTGCGATGCGGGAAGGAGCCCTCCCATGAACACCACCACCGAACCCCGGACCGACACGCCTCCACCTCCCGGAGCCCGCAAACGCCGGGCGAAGGACAGAAGCTCCGGGGCACGGCACGAGGGGGGATCACCGGGCGGGTCACCGGGAAACTCCGGCCGCCGGGCCGGTGCCCGGAGTGCCAATGGTGCAGCCGGCAGCAGCCGCGCCGCACGGGTGTTCCGGAGCCGTTCGGGTGCCGCCCGCTGGGTGGCCTTCGCCGAGATGCTCCTCTCCTCGGTTGAGGAAACCGTCTGGGAACTCCGCCGCACCTACGACGCACTCCTGGAAGAAGCGGTCCGCGGATGGTCCGAGGCCCGGTCCTCGGCATCGGAACTCAATGACCGCCGCCGGGACCTGGAAGCCGAACTGCTCAGGCTCATGGAGATCGCCCGGACCGTCTCGACCGTGATTCTCTCCTACCGGTTCACCTCCATCGGCGGGGCGTTCATGAGCCGGCCGGCGTACGAGCGGCGGCTTGAGAACCTTCACCGGAAGAACGCCGGGCGGATCGTCCGCATGGCGGAGAAACTCCAGGGGGGCATGATCAAGGTCGGACAGATGCTCTCGGCCCGGATGGACCTGCTCCCAAAGACCGTCACGGATGAACTGGCGAAACTCCAGGACCGGGTGACGCCGATGGACCCGGAGACGGTCCGCGCGGAACTTGAAGCGGCCTGGGGGGCGGAACGGCTTGCCACGGTGGCCGTGGACCCGGACCCGGTGGGGGCGGCCTCCATTGCCCAGGTTCACCGCGCCATACTGCCGGACGGCCGCGAGGTGGCGGTCAAGGTCCGCCGCCCCGGCATCGAGACGGTTCTCCGGCATGACATGGCCAACCTGCGGCGGGTCCTCAATTCGCTCTCGGCCTACCTGCCCGACTTCGAAATCGGCAGCGTGATGGACGAGATCGAGACCCAGGTGATGAAGGAGGTGGATTTCGCCGCCGAGGCGGAGTCCATTGCCCGCGCCGTCGAGCTTATGGCCGGCATTCCCGGAATTGTGGTGCCGCCCGTGGTGGCGGAGTGGTCGTCGGATGGCATTCTGGTGACGGACTTCCACCAGGGAAAACGCATTGATCTCTTCCTCGACGAGCAGCTCGCCGCAGGCGGCGGCGGGAAGGCCCTGAACGATGCGGTCCTTTCCAGGCTCCTTGAAATCTACGCCCGGCAGATCCTCGAATGGGGGTTCTTCCAGCCCGACACCCACCCCGGAAACTTCCTCGTGAAGGCGGACGGGACGCTGGTGCTGCTCGACTTCGGCTGCGCGAGGGAGATCTCCGGCGGATTCAGGAAAAACCTGGCCCGTGTCATGGGGACGTTCCTCGCCGGGAAGGATGACGAGGCAGCTGCCATCATCCAGGAACTGGGTTTCAGAACCCGCTCCGGCGACACCCGGCCGCTTGTCACGGTGGCCCGGCAGCTCCTTGTCTCGCTGGTCTCCGGCGGTGGCGACATCTGGAATACCGACGCCATGAAGGAGAAGCTTGAGGCGGCCGCGCTGCAGCTCCTCGACGACCCCGTGGTGAAGGTCCCCGTGGAGGCTGTCATGGTGGGGCGTGCCCTCATGACGATCGGCGGTGTCTTTTACAGCCACAAGCCCACCGTCGATCCCGTGAAGACGCTGCTCCCGGTGATTGCCCGCGCCGTGGCCCGCAAGGAGTGAGGACTCTCCCGCGTCCCGGTCCCGGCGGCGGGCGGTCTTTTCTTCGAGTTCTTTCCGGCGCAGGGCGATGTAGTCCCGCTCCTGGGCGAGGCGTTCGGCGCGGTGCCGTTCCTTCTGCTCCCGCCGCATGACCCGCTGAAGCAGTGTGAGGTGGCGGCCCAGCGCCCGGGACCTGACTCCTTGCGGCGTGTGCGGGTCGCTCCAGACGAGGATATTGGTCCGCATGAGCCGGATCTGCTGGATGAACCACGCGGCCGATGGTACCGGTTCGCCCTGTTCAAGGCTCCGCTCGATGCGGCCCAGATCATAAAGGGCGGTTCGGCCCAGGTCAGTGTAGCTGTCACCGCCCGGGCTGGCCGAATGGGGCCAGGGCTCGGGGCGCAAGGCGGGGCGCGGGGGGTGAACGCCGCCAGCCGCGGCGGGCGTAACGGCAGTGCAGGGAACCGGGTCGTGCATGGCGGGGGCTCCTCCCTTCCTCCCGTTCAGGATGTTGAATCCCGGAAGGCCGAGTCCAGAGCGTGAGCCAGGATGGGCCAAAAAAGGCCAGGATGAGCCAGGAAAGGCCATGGTGGACCCTTCCAGAGAACACCTGAAAGGGCCCCAAAGCGGGCCTAGGTTGATATAAAAATTAACAGACTTTGAGCAGGTAAATGCCGGCAAACCCGGAGTTTTCCAGGACTACCCCTTCGCTCCCGACCGGCCGTACGGGAAACCTCAAAAAGGATACTTTTTGCGTGACGTGTTCTCTGCGGGTTCCGGCTACTTCTTCCAGCGGGCCATCATCTGCTCATTGAACGCCTTGAGGATCTGGTCCTTGCGCTCGATGATGATCTCAAAGCACTGGCGCGTCGTATACTGGGGCTTGAAATCCAGGTCCTTCTTCGCCTTCTCGCCGGAGGCGATCCACGGGTAGCGGTAGAAATCCAGAATGCCCGGGGGCATGGAGAAGGGGAGCGCCTTTGTTTTCCAGGTGACCCAGACAATTCCATAGGCGGCCCAGTGGGGCATCTTCACGACGCGCTTTTTCTGCATCTTCGCCATCTCGTAGGAGTCGAGGGTTCCCTCGCCCACGGCATTATAGATTCCCTGAACCTTCTTCTCGACGCACAGGTGGATGAGCCGCACGAGGTCGTCCTCATGGACGAACTGGCTCAGCACGTTCTTGCCGTCGAGCAGCATGGTGACAGGGTTATTGAGCAGCTGCGTGGCGATGT
>CAZSFB010000387.1:0-3260 GCA_964606035.1 uncultured bacterium
CCGCTACGTGATCGAGCTTCTCTATTTCGATACAGCTTCCCGGGCGGCATCGTCACAGATCTATGTGGATGGGGAATTGGGTGAGTGGACATTCGCCATATCTGATGATTTCGGACGTCCGCTGGGGACCGAGGCCTTCCGGGTACTGAATCCCAGGCATCCGTCCCGCTCAATGGTCCCTGGAGGCCTGTACCGGTGGACACTTCAGGTGTTCAACGATGACGGAACACTCAAGACCACTTCCAAGCCGATCAGCTTTTCTGTTTCCACCACCGATGAGGCGCACGCGCTGGTGGCATCGCGTGAGGCGGCAAGCCTCATGGAACTGAACCGCAAGATGGGTGTGTTGTCGGGCCGTATCACCAAGACCGGTATCCCGGTGCGCAATGCCTCGTTCCACATCACGATCGACCGGGTGGAGCGTGAAAGCGGCCAGCGGCGGACCATTCCCTACCTGGCGGCGCAGACCGATGCCGAGGGGGGATTCGAGATCCCGCTGGAAGCGGGGGTCTATTCCGTTGCCGAGCTGGAGCCGCAGCCGGGCGACACGATTCTCGATGCGATGCAGGCCGGCGCGATCCTTGTGCCAGGTGCACCGGCGGCGATATACGAGGTGAATCCCGGCCAGCGTGCCGTACTGCCCGATATCCAGATTGTCGGCGCCGTGAAGGTTAAGTATCCGAAGAACGGCCAGAAGAATGTGGACCGCAAGCCGACCATCGAGTGGGAGAAGTTCGAGGACGCAAACCGCTACCAGCTTACGCTCCACTACCTCGGAGACCGCGGGCAGCGTTCCGCGATCCTGATCGTTGTGACCAACCAGACTTCCTATGATGTGAACCGGGTAAGCCTTCCGCCGGAACTTGGCGAGTCGCTTGAGCATCCGCTTGAAGGCCTGAAGCCCGGCGGGCACTACAGCTACCAGATCCTCGCGTCCAAGGAGCCCGAGCAGAAACTGATTTTCGACCGCAACAAGCCGCCGCCCCAGTGGATCCGCATGTCGGAATCGGACTGGACCGACTTCTACGTGAAGAAATAACCGTTCCATTTTCGGTCAGGGATGGCACCGCCGGGTGTCAGCCTTTTGTCATGGAAGCGACGGAAATCACGCACTGCTTGCGTGACCCGGCTTCCAGATTGACGCATTTTGGCGCCATAGACTTCAAGGACCATCCGATTTCGCTCTCTCTCACCTGAAATCCGCGGGTTTTAACCGCCTTTTGTGCCGGCTCTCACACGGCATGAATCTTGTTACTGATCTGGTGAGGGAGGGAGCGTGAGTGCGCTCCAGACCGCCGGAATCTGCAAGGAGGTGCCGGTATGCAGCCGATACTTTACCTGTCGAATCCTGAACTGGTTGTCAGGCAATGCAGCCGCCGAGACCGGCGCGACATCCGTGTCTGGAAGGTGGAAGGGACGCTCGTGCAGGAGACGGCTGCTGCCATCAAGTTCATCGCGGACGAACTGGTCATGGACTGCGAGGCACTTTGTCTGGACCTCTCTCTTGTCGAATTTGTTGATGGTGCCGCCATGTCCATTCTGAGGCGGCTCCAGTGCGAGGGGGTCCATATTGTCGGAAATGACCGGCTTTCAAATGACGGGGTATTGTCGGATTCGGCCCCGCCGGATCGCCCGGACATGGAAGACGTGTTCGGTACGCCCGGACGCTACTTCGCCTGACCGTTCTCTTCGCCACTGGCGCTGCCGGAGTTATCCTGCACCGGCATCACGGTATGGAATAGCCCGTTCTGGAAGCTATAGAGGGTAGCCCGGCCATCGGGCTCCAGAATCTCCACGCGGATATTTTCATCCCTCAACTGGCCGGTGACGGATATAACCTTTCCCAGGGAACCGGCATTCTCCACGGACTCCCTTCCGGCGATTGGCCCGAAAGTTAGTTCCCGCACCGGAAATACCGCATCACGATGGTCGGCAGGAAGCACCATGGCGAGCAGGGCGTACCGGGGTGTGGTGCCTGAAGACCATGCAGCATTGACAAAGTAGAGGGATCGCTTTCCTTTCTGGAAACCGATGACCTCCGTCCTTACGGTCGAACGCCGGCGCAGGAGGTCGCGGTAGAAATTCCGTTCCCGGTCGCACTCGTCGCCGGATCCGCAGGCGATGTCGGGATCGCCTTCCTGGAGCTGGGCGAGTGCATCCTCGATCATGAGGAGAAATGAGGCGTCCAGTTGCCGCTGGATCTGGTTTTGCCGCCGGCGGGGAAGGTCTGGTTGTACCGGTACCCACTGGTTCGCCATAAGCGGCCCCAGCACCGATGTGAGTTTCGGGCGTGGGATTTCCCGCATGGCCCGGGCGGCCGCCAGCCGGACTGCCGGGTCCGCGTCAGTGAGGTGGGCCTGAAGAAGATCCTTTTCCAGGCCGCTGATCGCGGCCGCAGAGTTAACGGCTGCCAGCCGCTCCGGCGGCGTTCCTGAACTGACGATACGGCGGACCGCCGCGGCAAGGTCATTGCGTCTGTGCGTCCGGACAGCCTCAATGGCACTCAGGCGTTCATCGGCGGTTCCACTGTCGATCAGCGCGGTGAGGGCATCGCGCGCCTCCGCACTCTGCACGGCACCCATGGAGACAATGGCGGCAGCCTTCAGGCGGGGGTCAGCGGAGTTCTGCCACTGTTTTTTCAGAACCGGAAAGATGGCATCGTTGCCCGTATCCCCGATCAGTTCGACCGCAGCCAGCCGTTCAGCGGGAGTGGATTCCGGGGCTTCGAGAATCCTTGCGAGGCGTTCGTTGGCGTCCGCAGGTGCGGTCTGGCGGAACCGGGCGTGGTTCCGGCGGCGGGCGGCGGATGTATCCGAGCGGGCGTACCCGTCGAAATAGATCTGGAAAGTATCCCGGTTGAAGAGGGCCCAGAGTCCGGAGATGACACCGAAGTAGAAGAGGGCGCAGAGAATCGCCATGCCAACCGGTGTTACCTGCCAGGCGGCAAGACCTTTCGGTGGAACAGGCTCAGCGGTCGCCGCTGCATCGGACACGGCAAAGACTCCTTACCTATCGGCGGGTATGCGACACCCGGCTCAGACCAATATATAGTGTGCCGCACGGTTCGGGAAGGATAGCCACTGCGACAGATGAAGCTCTCTGGAATACTCCCGGTCTTCGCCGCCGGTGCCGCCGCAGGCATGGGGCTTTTCGTGATGCTCCAGAAATGGGCCTGGGAGAGGCCGGTGCCGCCGCGTGTGGACCATAGCCTGCCACGAGATGAGGGGCCGGGTGAGCCTGGGAAAAATCTCCGGGAACTT
>CAZSFB010000388.1:0-3246 GCA_964606035.1 uncultured bacterium
ACCTCCGTCGCTGCCATCTTCGCGGAGTATCGGGGTTGCATGCCGTCCGGCAACCAGTATCAGGACGAACCCGAGCAGCAGCCCCCCCATCATCAGGTAAATCACGCTCATGCGAACAGCCTAACCGTCAGGGGCGAGACGGGAAAACAACATGCCCCCTAGACCTTACCTTTAGGATTAACGAAAAGGGCCCGTATTGGACGGGCCCTTTTCCGGGAAACAGACGGGTTTATTCGCACATTTCCTTGTACATCTCGGCACGGCGGCCTTCGCGGATCAGCTCATCGTTGCGGAACGCCTGACGGAGTGAAATCCAGAGGGTTCCGTTCACGAGAAAAATCATGCCAACGATCGGGATGTTGTCACCCTTGCTCACGATCAGCAGGAAGTTATGGCTGAATACACAGCCGGCCACAAGACCGACTAGCAGCGCCACGTTCAGAATGGCCATCGTCAGGTCGAGGATTTTTACCCGTTTCATCGTAAAGTCCGCTCCTCTCCGGGCCACAAGACAGCCTGCCCGGAGTCACCGGCCAGTTTGTTATGCATCCCGCCGGTTAAAATCAAGGGTATGATACAGGAGTGCTCAGTCCATTGTGGAGCACCCCCGGCCCCTTTTCCTGAGTAGCTTCCTGGCCCGGAGGCGATTATAGGTCCCGCCCGAACCGCAGATATCCTGTCAGGGTGCGGTCCCGGTTCCCGGAGCCTGAATTTGCTCGAGAGTTTTCTGCAATTCCTGCAGTCCCAGCCGCCTGAGGTGCTGATCGGCCTCATGGTGGTGATTCTTCTGGCTTGCGGTCTTGGGCTGCCGATGCCGGAGGATATTATCCTCGTTACGACGGGCTATCTGGCCTACAATGGGCTTCTGGATTTTCGTTTTGAGTTTATTCCGAAGGGTCACCCTCAGGGGCTCTATCTTGGAATTGCCTGCACACTTTTCGGTGTTCTGGGTGGTGATCTGATTATTTTCTCCCTTGGCCGGAAATTCGGACAGAAGATCCTCGATTTCCGGCCTCTCCGGAAGATCGCCACTCGGGAGAGGATCGAGGCAGCGGAATATTACTTCGAGAAATACGGTGCCCGGTTTGTTTTTGTGGGCCGGTTCATGGCCGGGGTCAGAGCCCCAATGTTCCTTACGGCAGGAATCCTCAAGCTGAATTTCAGGACCTTTATACTATATGACGGCACGGCTGCGCTTATTAGTGTGCCACTGCTGGTCTGGGTCGGGTTCCACTTTGGTGAGGACATCAATCACGCCTTCAGGCTTGCGAAAAGCGCGCAGCACACGCTTTTGTATGCTCTTGCTGCCATCGGCGCCTTTTTCGGCATTCGCTATATTCTCAGGGTGACAGGGATCATGGGTGAGCGATTGATCGTCGATCCTGCCGCAAGAGAGTTCGAAAAGGAGCACCCGGCCGAAGGTGACCGGCCGTATTTTCTGAAGGAAGGTTTTAGCGGGGAGAAGGACGCTATGAGCATTTTCAAGGCATATGACATCAGAGGCGTAGTGCCTGACGAACTGGACGAGAATCTGGCCCGGCGGATCGGCATGGCCGTTGTGGATTTTCTCAAGGTCGACCGGCTTGTGGTCGGCCGGGATGTGCGGAACACCGGTGACCGGATATTCAGGGCCTTTTCTGAAGGATGCCGCCGTCGTGGTGCCGATGTTTACGATATCGGGCGAGTAACGACACCGCTGCTGAACTATATGGTTGGAAAGCATGAAATGCCTGCGGGTGTCATGATCACCGCCAGTCACAATCCGCCAAGATACAACGGATTCAAGATCTGCCGGGCGGGTGCGGTGCCAGTCTATGACCAGGAAATCCGGCAGATCGGACAAATGGCGACCGAAGGCCCTGAACCGGAATCGGCCGCAAAGGAAGGCCGTGTTGTTCCGTTTGGCGACCGCACCTCGTACTACGAAAGCGTCCGCGCAAAAATTCGCACCGGTGGCCGGCGGCTGAAAATCGTGGTGGATATGTCCAATGGGGCCGCGACAACCACGACTCCTGACGTGCTGGCCATGCTTCCCCATGATGTCATTGTGATTAATGGCGAACCGGACGGATCGTTTCCGAACCATGAGCCTGATCCCCTGAAGGAAAAGAACCTAGACCAGTGCCGGAAGCGCGTCCTGGCGGAGAAGGCGGATCTTGGAGCAGTGTTTGATGGTGATGCCGACCGTCTGGTGTTTCTGGACAACAATGGAGCGACGGTAACCGGGGACATTGCAACCCTTCTCATGGCACTGAACCTGATTGGCGGCCGCGAGGGGGAGACGGTGCTGTATGATGTCCGTTCCTCGTGGGTCGTCCGGGAGGAACTGCTCAAGGTGAAGGCCAGGCCGGATGTCTGCCGTGTCGGTCACGCATTCATCAAGATGGCAATGCGGGAGCGCAATGCCCTCTGCGCCGGCGAGCTTTCCGGGCACTACTATTTCCGGGACAGTTATTACGCAGAAAACACGGATCTGGCACTTATTCTCATGCTGAACCAGCTCGCCTTTACGGGTGAAAGCCTTGCGGATATTGCGGGGCGCTACCGTCGCTACCACGCCTCCGGCGAGATCAACTCGGAAGTGACTGATAAAACGGCTATGATCGCCCGTATCAAGGAGCTTTATGGACGTGAGGGCCGGGTCATGGAAGTGGACGGCCTAACCGTCGAGTTCAACGACTGGTGGTTCAACCTTAGGGCTTCCAACACGGAACCGCTGCTGCGGCTGAATGTTGAGGCCAGGGAATCTGGCCTGCAGCGGGAAAAGACCGAAGAGCTTCTGAAGATCATCCGGAGCTGATGCTGGATGCCACCGGTTGTGCCGGATGGGAGTGGGATGGACGCGGAAGCGGAAAATCTGTCGCTAGTTGAGGAACCCAAGTCCGCCAACCGGCTGTTCATCGAAGGTTCCATGATTGCACTCGTCTTCGCAGTCATGACTGTGGCCGTAGGCTTTACCTCGATTGTGCTCTCGGGCGGATTCACTGACATTGAATCTCGCCAGTACCTTAGAGGGCTGGCGACACTCGGCCGGTTTGGTCCCCTGGGTTTGCTGGTTGCCTTTCTGGTCATCTGCTGGACCCTGTGGTTATGGCGGCTCTTTTCCTGCGTACGTGAGTTCCGGATGTTTTCCGACGACGAGTGGCGGCAGCGGCCGGATGAACTGGCCCGGCTGTTCCGGGAAGTCCACGATATTCCTTACCGTGCGGGATTCTCCAGCTTCATGCTGTGGGTATCGGGGGGCAT
>CAZSFB010000389.1:0-3230 GCA_964606035.1 uncultured bacterium
TCGAGGCCATCGAACGCTCCATGCAACGCCGTGTGTCCGATCTCCGTCGCCTGGAGCTGCTTGTGGAGCCAGAGGGCGATGACGCCCATGGTCCAGGTGATCGGCTCGAAGCTGAAATGGAGCAGGGTGCGGCCGGCAACTTCCATTGCACGGGAGAACCGGTCCACACGCTTGATGTAGTCCACATCCTCCTTGCCAATTTTCGCTTCGATCTTCGTGCGGATGGCGTCGATGGCCTCTCCAAACTTGCGGAGACGCTCCTCGTCAGAAATCCATTTCGGAGTCTGGGGAGCACTGCCGGTGATGGTATCAGGGGCGACGCTGGTGGTGCCCGGGAGAGGAGCAGGTACCGGTCGGGATGGTGTGAGGGTTTCAGTCTGCATGGCGGGGTTCCTTCTTGTGTTTTCCCTTGAAGTCGGCGATTCATAGCTCGCCGCTGGTGGTATTAATTTGTAATACAACATATGATACGTCAAGAGTCAATTTGTAACTTATTGGTTATATTGGACTTACGCTTTACAACTGACGCGTGAGTCAATCCGATTTTTGGCGGAAATGCCTTTATTCAGGGACCAGCTAGAATGGGGCTGGAGGCACCAATTGCATGCCAGAGGTCGTTGTTCTTCAGCACATCACTTGCGAGAATCCCGGCACGATCCGCGCTACGCTGGCCCGTGAGAAGATCGGGGCACGATACATCCTTACGTCGCAGGAGCCGGTGCCTGTGGCGATTCCCGCAGATGTATCCGGGCTCATCGTCATGGGCGGCCCCATGGGTGTTTACGAGTCTGACCGGTACGCGTTTCTATCGGATGAGATGCGGCTGATCGGTGACGCGGTAAACCGGGAGATTCCTGTGCTCGGAATCTGTCTGGGCGCACAGCTCATGGCGGCAGCACTTGGAGCAGAAGTAAAGCCGGGGCCACAAAAGGAAATTGGCTGGTACCCCGTTCAGCTGACAGACGCCGCCACCATTGATCCGGCATGGAAAAAGCTTCCGCGCGAATTCATGGCCTTTCACTGGCACGGAGACCGTTTCGATCTGCCTTCCGGCGCAGAACTGCTGGCGAGTTCAGGGCTGACGCCGAATCAGGCATTCCGGTACGGGAAATCCGCCTACGGAATCCAGTTTCATCTGGAAGTGGATCATGCGCTGGTGGCCGCGATGGCGGAGACATTCAGTGATGAACTCGCCGCAGAGCGGATACCTGTTTCCGCGATTCTGGAACCGAGAGGTCGCTATCTGCCTGCGCTGGAGGCGGCAGGCCGGGTGATCTTCGATGACTGGGCCCGGAGCGTAATGCTTACGGCCAGTCAGCAGTCCTGAGTGACTTACCGGGCGCGCTGGGCTTCGCCTGTCATGGGCACAAAGCGTACCGGGATGACGGGCTTTTGCTCGAAGGTCTCTTCGCCCGTCCTGGTGACAACCACCAGTTCCTGCCAATCGGTTCCGACCGGAACGACCAGACGGCCGCCGGTTTTCAGCTGGCGTTTCAGCGGTTCGGGAATTTTCGGCGGGGCCGCAGTAATAACGATGGCGTCGAACGGCGCGGCTTCCGGCCATCCGGCGTAGCCGTCGCCGTGGCGGACCTGGATGCTGTCATGGCCAAGCCGTTTCAGTGTGCGCGCCGCCTGTTCGGCCAGTTCCGGGATGATTTCGATGGAGTATACCTGCGCACCCATCGCGGCGAGTACCGCAGCCTGATAGCCAGAACCGGTGCCGACCTCGAGTACACGGCTGCCCGGGCCGATCCCGGCCAGATCCGACATCAGCGCGACGATATAGGGCTGGCTGATTGTCTGCTCCAGCCCGATCGGAAGCGGCCTGTCACTGTAGGCCAGATCGCGGTAGTTATCTGGCACGAATTCATGCCGTGGCACCTTCCGGAGGGCCCCAATTACCGCCGGGCTGTTTACACCGCGGGCTATGATCTGCTCCTCAATCATCCTCTCCCTAAATAAGGATGATTCATCACCAGGCAACCCCTGAAGCTTGCCTGATGCCTCCGGGGGAACAGAAGCGGGCGGCTGGCACGACAATACTGCCATAAACAGTACAATGGAGAGCCACAAAGGCCCTGTTCCACGGGCAGTCATATCTTCACTTCATCTGGTCGAGATATTCGGCAAGTCCATAACCCACGTGGTCGCCGATCCTGTATTCGGTCATTCCTTCGGTGATCCGGGTGACCATTCCCTCCCGGCGGTTCCGGAGCGGGAGCATGGACATGACCTTGCCGTCAACGGTGAAGGGACCCATCGTGCTTTCCACCTTCAGACGGAACGATTTGATCATTTTTTCCGGACTCTCGTCAGTCCAGACCTCTTCGGCAGTGAAATCCGTGACGGTGTGCTCCTTGCCGTCCTTGAACATCTTGCCATAGCGGCGGACCGAGCCGTCCGGGTAGCAGATCACAGTGATCATGCCGCCGAAATCCGGCGCGTAGTCCATCGTGTACCAGCGGTACCACTTCGGCCCCTGCCAGTAACGCGGCCCCCAAGAGTGGTCCCTCAGCCCAAGGCCGGTGATCGGGATGGTCTTCCCGTCGAACTGGAGCGTTCCGGTGACGGAGCAGTGCTGCTCGTAGTGTTCCTTGTAGAAATCCATCTTGGCCGAGGCTGTCTCGCTTCCCTCCGAGCGGTGGATGGGACTCCATCCTTTCACATCGAGGGACAGATCTACGGGAATACGCTCGGATTCGGTAAGCGCTTTCTTCGGGTCCACCATGTCGAGGGGACGGGTGAGCCGGTTCAGTTTCCCGGAGAAAGTGATCCGCTGATGTGTCCAGGGAGTGATGGTTTCAAATCTCATTCCGCCAGCATTGTATTCGCGGTTGGTGGTAATCTTGGGACGGTCGAACTTGAACAGCACGTGCCCGTCCGGCAGGTAAATCGTGCAGGTCATCTCGGCGTAGCCCTCGTTCACGCGGTTGCCGATGCGAAACCACCCGCCGACCTTCTGTGTGCGGTCATAGACGTTGAAATACATTGACTCGTTGTAGTTGGACTCGGGCCCCGGCTCGTGGGTGGTATCATCTGCGGGCTGGTACTGCTTCGGTACAATGACGGACATGGCTGATCTCCTGTCGTGAGAAAGCGACTGACGTGGATGTCAGCGTAGACGGGTGAAACAGGCAGGGGAAGGATGATAGCCCTGAATATCCCGGTGATTTTCTCCTTGCCAATGCGGGGTTCGCTCTTAGCTTAGAAAGAGGATAGGAGAGGGAGCG
>CAZSFB010000390.1:0-3215 GCA_964606035.1 uncultured bacterium
GTCCTCCTTTGAGCAAATGCGGTTTGTGATCGAATCTCTTCATGAGTCTGCAAGTGATATCGGGAATATTCTTGGCGTCATTCGGGATATCGCGGACAGGACCAACCTCCTGTCCCTCAATGCATCCATTATTGCTGCGCAGGCCGGGGAGCAGGGGAAGGGATTTTCGGTGGTGGCCAATGAAATCCTGGCTCTCGCGAATTCGACAGCCAGTAATACCCGGGATATTGAGCGGCGCATTGAGACCCTGCAAAGTGAGTCCCAAAAGGCAATCCGGGCCGTTGTCCAAGGTTCCGATGCCATTGAGCGGGGGCTCTTACTTTCCCATGATGCAGGCGATGCCTTGAAAGAAATCGCCTCTTCGGCGGAACGCTCCGCCTCGATGGTGAAGCTCATCGCCCAGACAACCGATGATCAGACTGCAGAGGCGGCCAACGTAAGCCGGGCCTTCGAAGAAGTCGCTGCCATGGTAAATCAGATCTCCAGAGCTACCCAGGAGCAAACCCACGGCACCGGAAGAATCTCTCATGCAACCGTAGAGATGCGTGAAGTTGCTTCATCCGTGTCTGCCCTTCTTGGGGAACACCGGCACCATTCTGCCCAGATTGTTGCAGCGATGAAGAACATCACGGAGATGATCCACTATATTTCCGAGGCACAGAACCAGGAAACCGTAACTTGTGATGAAGTGCAGAAGATCGTCACAGAAATCGTTCGGGTGTCGGAAGTTTACGCCGGCGAAGCAGCCGCACTGAATGAATCCATGTCGGTCCTGCAGAAACAGTCGGCGACCCTTCGCACAGAGTTGAACCGGTTTACACTTTCCGAAGGAAGACACATCTCTAACGCAATTGGTCTTTCAAACAGTGAGGGCAAAACAGCAGACGGGACCAATCAACCTCACTGACAGCAGGATTCCGTCTGGTACCAGTGTGTTAGAAGAATTACAGGCTCTCCAGGCACTCGTACACATTGCCTGAGCAGGTTTGAGGGGGAACCAATGTTTCGCAACAGGATATTTGCGGCCGTACTGACTGTCGTGATGACTGGCGGCTCCGCATGCACAAAGGGACCGGGAAAGCCTGCAACTGTCAAAGTGGGCGAATTCGCTTCCATGACGGGAGCCACCGCCACTTTCGGACAGTCATCTCACAAAGGCGTCCAGATGGCTACCGACGAGTGGAATGCCAGGGGAGGAATCCTGGGAACCCCCATCGAGCTCATCACCCTGGACAATCAGTCCAAGGCAGAAGAAGCACGACTGACCGCGCTGCGGCTGATCAACGAGGACAAGGTGGTAGCGCTGCTTGGCGAGGTTGCTTCTTCGCGCTCACTCGCAGTAGCCCCGGAGGCCCAGCGTTACGGAGTACCCATGATCTCGCCGGCATCCACAAATCCCGGAGTCACGGAGACAGGCGATTATGTATTCAGGGCCTGCTTCATTGATCCTTTCCAGGGATCGGCGATGGCAAAGTTTGCGTACAACGACCTCGGCTTCCGCCGGGCGGCGATCCTGTTCGATGTGAAAAATGACTATTCAGTCGGTCTGAAGACATTTTTCATCCAGAAGTTCAGGGAGCTGGGTGGCGAGATCGTGCTTGAAACCAGTTATTCACAGAATGATGCCGAGTTCAGGGCACAGCTGACGCAGATCCGCAACGCGCAGCCGGAGTTCATTTTTCTCCCGGGTTACTACAACGAATTCGGCCTGATCGCCCGGCAGGCCAAGGAGCTCGGCCTGAATATCCCCATGCTGGGTGGCGACGGGTGGGACTCCGACAAGACCGTTGAAATCGGTGGCGAAGCCGTCAATGGACACTACTTTTCAAACCACTATGCAGCTGACGACCCCGACCCGAAGGTCCAGGAGTTCATCAGCAGGTTCCGGGCTAAGTATAATGGGCAGACACCCGATGCCATGGCTGTTCTGGGGTACGATGCTGCCGGCATGCTTTATTCGGCAATTGAGAGGGCAGGAACCACTTCCGACCGCCCGAAAATCCGGGATGCTCTGGCACAAACCAGGGATTATGACGGGATATCCGGAAAAATAACGATGGATGCCAAGCGTAATGCCCGAAAATCACTCATCGTACTCCAGATCCGTGATGGGAAGTTCGTTTTCCATAAATCCGTAGAGCCCGACTAAAACCTGTCCATGAGCGCCTTTTACCAGCAGCTCTTCAACGGTATTGCCTGGGGCGGCATTTATGTATTGCTCGCCCTTGGATACACGATGGTTTATGGCGTCCTGAAGCTGATCAACTTTGCACATGGCGAAGTTTTCATGATTGGCGCGATGACCGCCTTTTACGTCAATGCTGCTGACCCCGGCCTGATGAGACAGGCTCATCCGCTGACAGCCCTTCTGATTCTCTTCATTGCCAGCGCTCTTGTCTGCTCGATGCTGGTGCTGCTGATCGAGCGCATCGCATACCGGCCGCTCCGGCAGGCTCCGCGGCTGTCGGCTCTCATCACCGCCATCGGCGTCTCCCTGCTGCTCCAGAATATGGGGCAGCTGGTTTTCGGTGCAGACCCCAAGCCGTTCCCTTCCATCATCGAGTCCCGCCCCGTTCTGGACATCGGCGGCGCAGTCCTTTCGAACCTACAGGCGACAGTCATTGTGAGCAGCCTTGTCCTGCTTGCTGGTCTCCAGGCTTTCGTCACCTCTACCAGACTGGGCCGTGCAATCCGGGCAGTATCATTCAACCCGAAGGCAGCAGCATTGATGGGAATAGATGTGGACCGGGTCATTGCCGCCACCTTTGTCATCGGATCAGTCATGGCGGCGGCGGCAGGCATTCTTTATGGCCTGTTTCTGCCGAAAATCGAGCCATTCATGGGCGTCATGCCGGGACTCAAAGCATTTGTTGCAGCTGTGCTTGGGGGTATTGGATCCCTGCCCGGCGCTGCCCTTGGCGGGCTGATCATGGGGGTATCCGAAACATTCGTGACCGGTTATATCTCCTCAAATTTGCGTGATGCGATTGCCTTTGTTCTTCTGATTTTTATCCTGATCTACAAGCCGAGTGGTATCCTTGGACACAGCCAGCCCGAAAAGGTTTAAGCCGGAAGGCAGCCTCCTTCTGCTGGGAACGCTGGCACTCCTGTTCCTTGCGGACCGGCTGGTCCTGGACAGCCTTTCGCCCTATATCCGCCTTCTCATCATTACTGCCTCGATCAATGCACTGCTGGCTGCCTCTCTGAATCTCGTC
>CAZSFB010000391.1:0-3204 GCA_964606035.1 uncultured bacterium
GGGGAGGGGAGCGAGGATGGGGATGTTCGGCACGGCGAGGCCGAGCTTGAGGTCGGGAATCAGTTTCTGGATCGCCGAGACGCGCACCCCCTGGCCGGGCTCGAACTCGTAGGTCGTCGCCACGGGGCCGGGCTCGATCTGCGTCACGCCGCCCCTTACGCCGAAGTCGAGGAGCTTTTTCTCGATGAGCCGGGCCGTGGCCTGAAGCACATCCGGGTTCTGTTTCACGCGGCGGGCATCCGACTGGAGCAGTTCCAGCGGCGGAAGCGGGGCGTCGTCGCCGGTGCGGGCGAACTCGAACTTCTCCTGCATCACCTTCTTTGCCTTCGCCTTTTTCTTCTTCCTGGCGGCCGCCTCGGCATCCTCTTCGGGCAGTGTGATGATGGCGGGTTCCGGCACGGGGCGGGCGGCTTCCAGCTCCGCGATCGTGTCCCGCACGATGCTTTCCCGCTGCTCAAGGGCGTCGGCGACGAGCTTTTCCTCTCGGGCCTTCTCCAGGGCGTCGCGGACCTGCACAAAGAGCGCTCGGCCCGCGCCAAGGAGCGAGAACCGCACGAGAAGCTGCACGGAAACAATCATCAGCGCCAGCCCGATCACGATGGCGCCGGAGCGGGAGAAATATTCCGCCAGAAGCCCCGTGCCCACCAGCATGCCGATGGTGCCGCCGCCGGAGAGCTGCCCGGCGGGGCCGTGGGAAAAAATCACGCTCGAAAGGGCCGCCGCACAGACGACCACGCCGGCGAAGGCGGCAGTCCGGAGAAGCAGCGCACGTCCCCAGGGCAGTTCCCGCTCGGCGAAGAATCGCCAGGCGAGATAAAGCGCGGCGGGGCCCATGAGGTACGATCCCCAGCCCCACAGGTCGATGAGCAGGTTCTCGGCCACCCAGTGGCCCGCGCGGCCGAACCAGTTGGCCATCTGCCCGCCCGGCCGGTCGCCGGACGAATAGGAAACAAGGCTTCCGAGGAGGAAAATGCCGAGGAGCCCCCATGCAATGCCGATCAGTTCGTTCTTGATAACTCGGCCGCCGGTTGTTTCGCTGTCCGTGAGACCGGCGGCGTCACCGGCATCGGTGCGGATCCGTTCGGCGGACCTTCGGGCACGTTTTTTCGGGGCTTCATCCGCGGGGGGCGGGGGCAGTTCGGGCAGTACGTCCTCGGTGACGTCGGGCGCGATGGTGGGCATACGGATACTGTT
Source organism: uncultured bacterium (assembly GCA_964606035.1). Taxonomy (GTDB): domain Bacteria; phylum JAGRBM01; class JAGRBM01; order JAGRBM01; family JAHCIT01; genus CAZMGV01. Next base: position 1,195 of record CAZSFB010000391.1, read on the forward strand.
GGCGTACCGGCATCCGGCCGGCCGCCCGCCTCGTTATTTAAGCCCGCACCCTTAACCTTCGAAGGATACCGGAACCGGCCCGGTTTGCAAAGGTAGAAGGGAACAGGCTGGTGGTCACATATGGGTGATGCTGAAACCGGCTCCGAGCAGTACCCAGAGGAGGCTTCCCGCTGCCGACAGTGCAAGGGTGATGCGTCCCGGGCGTTTCCAGTGGATGAGCGGCAGCAGCGTTGCGGTGGCGCAGAAGAGCAGGAAGCCGGCATTGGACAGAATAGAGTGGTATTTCATGAGGTGCAGCCGCCCCAGAACATTCAGGGGGCCCAGAAGCATGCGGGCAATGAGGCCGCCCCGGACGTATTCCGAGTAGCTGAACCAGACGATTGTGGCCGCGAGCACCTGCACGGCGGTAAACACCACGAGACTCCTCAGAAGGGCCTTTCTCCGGTCCGTCCAGTCCATGACCTGCAGGATACCGGACCCCCGGCTGCACGGAAATGGGGGATTTCCCTGAACCTTGTGACACTACTTGTCACAGCCCTGGTGTAGGATGCCGGGCGTGGGAGGATTTTCATTTTATGGAGCCGGCAGTGATTGTCGTGGCGTTGCTCGCCCTGGGGCTTGGGTTTGTGCTTGGAAGGTATGTCTTTGCGCCGAAGGAGGGGCCCGCAGGGGCCAACCCGGAGCTGGAGCAGGAGCGGGGGCGGCTCCAGGGGCTTCTGGATGAAAAGACGCGGCAGGTGGGAGACTGGGAACGCCGGTACGTGCAGGCCGAACACAGTCACGCACAGGCGGCGGCGCGGGCGGTGGAACTGGAGACGGACCTGAAAAACCTCCAGCAGAAACTTGCCGGGATCGAGAAAAGCTACACGGATACCTTCGCGAAGCTCGCTCACGAGACCCTCGAGAAAGTAACGAAGCAAAGCACCGCACAGTTTCTGGACCTGGCGAAGGAAAAGCTCGGGAAAGAGCAGGAAGCGGCGAAGGGGGAGCTCGAGAAACGGCAGCAGGCGGTGGAGAATCTGGTCAAACCCATTGCCGAGACACTGGAAGCCTACCGCAAGGAACTGAACGCGTACGAGAAGGAACGCCAGCACCAGTTCGGTTCGCTCGCCGAGCAGGTGAAGCATCTTGCCCTGAGCGGCGAGCGGCTGAACCAGGAGACGAGCAAGCTGGTGGGGGCACTCAGGCAGTCGCAGGTGCGGGGCCGGTGGGGAGAACTCCAGCTTCGCCGCGTGGCCGAGCTGGCCGGCATGCTCGACTATTGCGATTTCGCCGAGCAGGAGCATACCCAGGGCCGTAACGATGACACCAGCGGCTACCGCCCGGACATGATCGTCAACCTTCCCGGCGGAAAGCGGATCATCGTGGACGCCAAGGCGACCCTGAGCGCGTTTCTGGAGGCACTAGAGGCGCAGACCGATGATGAGCGGGCCCTGAAGCTCCAGCAGCACGCCCGGCAGGTCCGCGACCGGATCAAGAAGCTGTCGGAGACCGCCTACTGGAAGCAGTTCGACCAGTCGCCGGAGTTCGTCGTCATGTTTGTTCCCGGCGAGAGCTATTTCACGGCGGCGCTCCAGGCCGACCCGTCGCTGCTGGAATACAGCGCGAGCGAGCGGGTGCTGCTCGCGAGTCCGACAACGCTCATCACGATGCTGAAGGCCGTCCATTTCGGCTGGCAGCAGGAACGGATCGCCGAGGATGCCCGCAGGATCAGTGATCTGGGCCGTGACATCTATGCCAGCGTGTCAACGTTTGCCGAACATCTGGCGAAGGTTGGTGTGAGTCTTGACAAGGCTGCGTACTCCTACGGCAAGGCCATCGGATCACTGGAGCGGAACTTCCTGCCGAAGGCTCGGCGGCTGAAAGAGCTTGGCGTCGGGCAGGGGGACGAGATCGAACCTCTGGAGCCAATGAAGGAGCTGACCCGAAAGCCCAATGCCCCGGAGCTGACCGCAGGGCCAGTGGCGGACGACTGACCGGCCGGTCGGAAAAACCGCCGGAAGGCACCAC
>CAZSFB010000392.1:0-3193 GCA_964606035.1 uncultured bacterium
GGTATCGGTGAACGCCGGTACAACGCCATCAAGAAGCAGATGGACCGGATCTACGAGCGCCGGCAGGCTGAGGCAGCGGCTGCCTAACCCAATGCTGCCGGGAAACGCAGAAACGCCAGCCCTTCGGCTGGCGTTTCTGCTTTCAGGCGGGCGGTTTATGCGGCCGGCTTCGCGTAACGTTCCCTGACCCAGTCCACGGTGGTCTTTACGCCGTCCTGGAGCCGCATGGCAGGCGTGAAGCCGAGCAGTTTCCTCGCTTTTGACGGATCTCCAACAATTCTCATGGCCTCTGCCTTTGAATAAGGGACTGCGCCCAGTTTCAGGAAATTCTCCGCACCGAGCATCTGGGCGATGTCCTTCACAATCTGCCGTACCTGGATGTCCTGCCCGGTACAGACGTTGATGATCTCGCCCACGGCCTTTTCCCGGAGACCGGCGAGGAGAATTGCGTCCACAAGGTCGCCGATATAGACGAAATCCCGGGTCTGTTCGCCGGCGGTCATCTCGAACTCACGGCCCTCAACGAGCGCGGCGATGAGCGACGGAATCAGCGAGGTGGGTGGCTGGCCCGGGCCGTAGACAAGGAACGGCCGGAGTACGGTGGCCGGCAGCCCGAAGGTCCGGTGGACCATCCCGGCGAGCTGGGTCACCGCTGCCTTGCTCCATGAATAGGGGCTCACGGGCCGGGCCTGCATCTTCTCTTCGAAGGGGGCGATCTGGTCACCGTATTCCTCGTGGGTGCCGAGGACTACGAGACGGGGCATTGGGTCGAGAAGGCAGGCGGCCTCGAACAGGTTGACCGACACTTCCACGTTTGCCGTCAGGGCGGCGCGGAGTTTCTGCCACTCCCGGGCGACGTCCGTCATGGCAGCCAGATGGAACACGAAGTCCGGCTTCGCATTGCTCACGAGTTTCCGGGCGGTGTCAGGATCTGACAGGTCGGCGTGTTCGGTGCGAAGTCCGGAAAACTCCGGCGGGAACTCGACGCCCGGAAGATCCACGGCGCAGACCCCGGCTCCGGCTGCCTTGAGGGCTGCCACCAGATGGCGCCCGACAAAACCGGCTGCGCCAGTTACGAGAACGTGACGGCCGTTATAGTGGCTGAAGTCGTAGGTTTGGCCCATGAAGTTTGTGTAGTGTGTGGTGTTTCGCGGGCTCGTCCGAAGCCCTCTCAGATGTTTTATTCGTTAATGGCCCATCCGCGGTGAGTCAAGAACGGTGCAACGGTTTCGACGTTACTCATCTGATGTGATATGGACCGTCCGCATCCGGCTCCGGTGTTTCATTTCGGAGCAATTCCCAGGGAGACTGACTGAGTGCTGTTCAGGGACGATTTTTCCATCTCCGCCATTGTCGTGAAGTTTGCCGTGCTGATCTTCTCGCTGTCGGTTCACGAGTTTTCCCACGCGTGGGCGGCATTCCGCTGCGGCGACCGCACGGCGATGCTCGCTGGCCGGCTCACGCTCAATCCGCTGGCACACCTGGACCCGCTCGGGACCATCATGATCCTTTTCGCACCCATCGGATGGGCAAAGCCGGTGCCGGTGAACCCCGGCCGAATGAAGCATCCGCGCCGGGACGACATGCTGGTAGCGCTGGCCGGCCCCGGTTCCAATATTGTCGTGGCACTGTGTGCGGGACTCGTCATGCGGGCGCTCACGGCGAGCCAGGGCAACCTGCTGTACACGTCGGAGGGCGGCGTGGGGCTCATGGCTGCGCTCTCCGGTGCGCTCGCGCTCATGGTGTTCATGAACCTCGCGCTGGCGTTCTTCAACCTGATTCCGCTTTTTCCGCTGGACGGAAGCCACGTGCTGGAGAACCTGCTGCCGCTGGAGATGCAGATGCGCTATCTGGAGATCCGGCCCTATCTGCCGTGGGTGCTGATGGCGCTCATCTTCTTCACGCCGGTGCTCGGCTGGGTGATCATTGTGCCGCTGTCGTATATTGCCCCGGTGTTCTCCGGCTACAGCCTTGGCAGCCTGATGAACATGGTCCAGATGATAACGCGCTGAGGCGGCTGGAATCGGCCGTCCAAACGGCTACTGTCCGTCCCGGAGGTCCACCCCCTTGAGAGTCCTTTCAGGCATGCGCCCCACCGGAATGCTCCATATCGGCCACTGGGAAGGCGTCATCCGCAACTGGGTCGAGCTGCAGACGGCCGGGAATGAATGCTTTTTCTTTTCGGCCGACTGGCACATGCTCACCACCGAATACGAAAACATCCACGAAGTTGGCCCTGTCGTGCGCGAGAACGTGGCCGACTGGATCGCCTGCGGCGTGGACCCGGCAAAATCCGTCATCTTTGTCCAGTCCCGCGTGAAGGAGACGGCGGAACTGTTCCTGCTGCTCCAGATGATCACCGGCGTTTCCATGCTGGAGAACAACCCGACCTACAAGGAGCAGCTCACGCAGCTGAACCAGATCCGCGTCTCGCCGCCGCTGCTGCTCAAGGCCCTGAAGGAGCTTAAAGGCCGGAAGATGGACGAGAAGCAGCGCGAGGAGTTTGAGACGGACCTCCGCAAGCTGGCCGAAGGCGAATACGTCAGGGAGCTGGATGTCACGCACCGGGTTCTTGACCGTGTGAAGCCGTTCCTTACCGAGGACACCTGGACCCGCGTGTACGATGCATCGGTGCCGAAGAACCTGAACACCGCCGGTTTCCTGCTCTATCCGGTGCTCCAGACCGCCGACATCATTCTCTACAAGGCGAATGCGGTCCCTGTGGGTCACGACCAACTCCCGCATATCGAGCTGTCCCGCGAGATCGTCAGGAAGTTCAACACGCTCTATCCGGGCAGGGGCAAGGAGCCGGTATTCCCGGAGCCGATGGCGAAACTGACACCTGTCCCGAAGCTCCTCGGCCTCGATGGCCGGAAGATGTCCAAGAGCTACGGCAACGCCGTGATGCTGTCGGACACGCCGGACGACGTGGTAAACAAGCTGAAACCAATGAAAACGGACGAAAAGCGCAAGCGGCTCACCGACCCCGGCGAACCCAACGACTGCAACGTCTATTCATGGCACGAGCTTTACTCATCAAAGGAGCAGTGCGCGACGGTGGCGGACAACTGCCGTGGGGCCAAATGGGGCTGCATGGACTGCAAGCTGCTGCTCGCGGAAAACCTGCACAGGCGGCTTGACCCCGTGCGCGGGAAACGGACGGAACTGCTGAAAGCCCCCGCCATAATCGAAA
>CAZSFB010000393.1:0-3179 GCA_964606035.1 uncultured bacterium
CGGTCGGAGTTACTTTCGATGCCAAGAAACCGCCCAAGGTCGGCGGAAGGCGATCCCTGAGCTATCCACCAGAACTCACGAAAGAGCTCCACGAAATTGCCGGAGCGGAAATCTACAGCGTGGATCGTATCGCCGCCCTTGCCCGCGAGCTGGGTGATCTCCATGCAAAACTTGCAACGGACGCAATTCGAAAGCTTCGCCTGAAGGCGGATTTTATCGCTCTTCATGGCCAGACCATCCGTCATCGCCCGGAATTGGGATACTCATGGCAACTCGTTGATCCCGCACCCGTGGCAACTGCAACTGGACTAACCGTCATTTCCGATTTCCGTCCCGCTGACATCGCTGCCAGTGGTGAGGCTGCCCCTCTTGTACCATTCGCCCACCGTCTACTATTCCAGAATGCCAAGGCATGGACCGCTGTCGTCAACATTGGCGGCATCGCCAATGTGACTTTCCTGCCCCCCATGCACTCAAAGGAAGTTGTCACAGGTTACGACACCGGTCCCGGTAACCTGCTCATTGATCTCTGGATGCAGCGACACGGCGGAAAACCCTGCGATATGGATGGGAAAACTGCCCGCCGCGGCACCCCTCAAGAAGACGGTCACCGGTGGCTCAAAACCGAGCCCTATTTCAATGAACCTCCACCGAAATCGACCGGACGGGAACTGTTTGCGGGAGCCTTCCTTCGCCGGATCGAGCCGGACCTCAACCGGATGCGGTTTGAGGATGCCGTTGCGACCCTGACCATGTTCACGGCAGCATCGATCGCCGACCAGTTACTCCGGTGGGGCCCCCATTCACCGGGTCAAGTCATTGTCTGTGGTGGTGGTGCTCTTAACCCGGTGCTGCTGTGGGCTTTGGAGCAGGTATTGGGCACTATCCCCGTGGTTTCGAGTCAATCGGTGGGTGTGGATCCGCTTTCAGTTGAAGCCGCCGCCTTCGCCATCCTCGGACATGAAACCCTGCATGGCCGGCCGTCCAACGTCCAGACAGTCACAGGTGCCATAAAACCTGCAATCCTCGAACGTATTTCTCCAGGGGAGAACTACCTCAAACTCCTCCGTAAGCTCACCACCGGCCCCCAAAAGCGGGTCAGATAGTATCATGAACTCCCTGATACTGGCGGCTGGTCTGGGTACACGGCTTCGGCCCCTGACCAGTCTCGTGCCCAAGCCGCTCGTCCCGGTTCTGAACCAGCCGCTGATCGACATGGCCATTGACTGGCTGAGGATTCAGGGGATTACCCGCTTTGTCGTCAATACCCACTACAAGGCAGAACAGGTCAGACACCACCTGAATGGTCTCGCGCTCCGCGAGTCGCTCAATATTTCGGAAAGTTTCGAGCCGGAAATCCTCGGTACCGGTGGCGCCGTGAAAAACGCGCTCACCCACATGGGGGGAGAATTTCTTGTCCTATGGAATTCGGACGTACTTTTCACGCCGGAGCTGGGTCCGGTCATTGAGGCCCATATGGAGTCTCGCGCACTGGCGACCCTGCTGCTCCGTCGAAAAGACGTGGGGCGCTTCGGAGGTTTTGCCCGGGATCCAAAGGACCACCTGACGTCGTATCTGCCCTCCAGCGATTCTAGCCCGCCTTTACATGCCGGCATGTACACCGGCGTCATGATTATCAATCCAGAAATTGCCGTGCATTTCCCTTCCACGCCGGTGTTCTGCATCATCAAGGATGTCATCAGGCCACTTATCGCCGCCGGCGAACGGATCCGCGGGGTCTTTACTGACGAGTCTTGGAATGATCTCGGAAATCCGGAGGCATACTACCGGGCGAATTTCTCTGGCCTGTCACAATTGGAACACGGTTCAGACACGCTGAGCCGCTTTCTGCAGAGCCTGATAGAACGGCGCGGCTATGAAAACCGTGGAAACGGTTTCTGGGCCATTCCCGGACAGAACCAGGTGCCAGCAGAAGGTCCCGCCATGGTCGGACCGAACGTGGTTTGCGGCCGGGATGTCGCCCTGGGAAGCCGGGTCATCATCGGACCGGATGCGAGGATTTATGGTGTAGGGCTTCTGGAGAATTCTATCGTCTGGCCCGGTTCGGAAGCTGTGCTCCGGTCACCCACCGGCAGCCGGACAATCCGGAACCGGATCTACGCCGGGAATCTGCATTGCCTGGACATCGCGCCTCCGCAGGAGGATATCGCCCAACTCCCACCCGGCTAGGCTATGCGAGACCCCACTGGCGGCGCAGGAACCACTCGATCGCCAGGCCGGCCACCAGAATGAGTAGCACCAGGCCGTTGTCCCAGAGATCCACTTCGCGGGCGCCGAGAACCCGGAATGCGTCCACGGGCTTTATCACCGGTTTCCCGTCAGTTTTCCCGTCTTCGATCCGGAGAGCGCGGCCCCCCAGCCGGTTCGCAAGAGCCCCCATCAGGTCACTGTCCACCCGTGTCTGCTCGTATTCCGCGACCGGGCTCAGCACCTCGACATAGCCAGTATCACTGCCCAGATCCTGCCCGTTCTTTGCCCGCGCCGAACCAACAATGGAGATGAATCCGCTGCCTTCCGCACGGCAGGATATCTCGTAAATACCCGGACCGGACCTGACAATTTGCCCGCTTTCGCAGAGGTTGCCTGTCACCTGGCTCACGCTTCTGGGTGTCACCGTCACGGACACATCATCCGCCGGCTGATACTGCTCGTCCAAGACGTTCACCCGGACCCGGATTTCCTCTCCCGGTCGATATTGCCGGCGGGGCGTTGAAACCTGCACCCGCTGACTGGAGGGATCCTTGGTCAGCCATCGAAGTGCCTCTCGCCAGAAGGTCGCATAATGACGGGCCGTCCCTTCTGCGGCCGCCGCCGGAAACGCCCAGAACCAGGAGGCATCCGAAGCCATGCCAAGAACCCGGCCCTTTCCGGATTGTCGCGCGGCTACGACCGACCTTGGCCGCCCATCAGGGTACTTCAGCGATGGATGATCCATGAGTGAGAAGGCATCCACCTTTAGCGGTCCTGTCAGGTTCAGACCTTCGAGTGGAGTGAGCCTGGCCCACAGCTTTTCATTTTCTCCTGGGTCCGGAACCAGCCTCAGCATCGGATGGATCTTACCCGTCGCCGACAGCTTCGGAACAAATCGCCGCTCGTCGTAAACCTTTCCCATGTCGAGAAGGCTTCCGCCCGAACACCGTTCAAAAGGCATCAACTCC
>CAZSFB010000394.1:0-3151 GCA_964606035.1 uncultured bacterium
CCCTTGTCCCGGACATCCCCATTACGCTCTATGCGGTCGAAGCAAAAGTGGTGTAGATCGCGGTTGGGGCCGCACGAGAAAACGTAATCCGGTCCGTCAAGGGCTGGGTGGAGCCGGCAAAGGAATGATGCCGACGGGCCGTCATTACTCCCGCTCCCTGCGCCGCGGAGACGGGCCCCAGGGCTTCACGCTCATGGAAGTGCTGGTTGCCATTGCCATCCTGGCACTGATGAGCGCCATGACCTATAGCGCGCTTGTCCCGGCCCTACAGGCGAAGGACAGGGTAGAAAGGCTCCAGGTTGCCTACAACCGGATGAGCCGGTTCCTGAACCGTTTTGAGAGAGAGCTACGGGGAGCCTATTTCGGCGTCAACTCCGCATCCACCCGCAAGGGCTGCCTCGACCGGCCTGAACAGTGCCCCTACAACTTCACGGGCAAGAACAATGGCGAATCGGACGAACTCCGTTTCGTCACGACTTCCCTGTCGGTCTCTGCTCACAAGCCCTCCAGTGATGAGGCTATCATCAGCTATTTCGTCGGAAAGGGGATGGACGAATCCGGTTCTGCGGTACCTGCGCTGCTTCGTCAGCAATCACTGCTTCACGGCCAGAACACCTATACGAAATACGTGGTCGCGGAACGGGAAGTCCTCCCGGACGTGACCCGGTTCAACCTGAGATACCTCCGCAGGGGAACCGAAGATGAATGGGTTGATGACTGGGATTCCACCGACGAACTGGAAGCGGACACATATGGACACTTGCCACGGGCCGTTGAAGTCACCGTTGCCTATGAGGATCCGGATGCTGGCTCCCAGACGATCTATACCGTGGTGACTATCCCGTCATCGAGACCCTGCAAGCTACCTCCCGGGACACGCCCGGATCCGTCATCGCCAGGAAAACGTGTCGGAGATGAATGCCCGTGAGCCGTAAGCGACTACGAAGGCCTCAGCAGGGGGTGGCACTCATCCTTGCACTTCTCATGCTGGCACTCGCGGCTGCTGTCGCAACGGAGTTCCTTTACAATACCCGGGTCGACCTGCAGGCTGCATCCAACGCGCGGATGCGGCAGCAGGCGCGCTATGCGGCAAAAGCCGGCGTCGAAGCCGGGACCACGTTTATGCGGATCAACCGGTTCAACGACTGGGCGGCCATGATCCAGGAAATCGGTGTGCCGGGGTTTGGTGTCGGTGGTTATGTCCGGCTCGTGAATGAGTCGATTGACGACATGGAACGCAGGCGGAAAGATCGCGAGGAAGCCATCGCCCGGGGCGATACAGCACCATCAATGGGATCCGCCGCCAACCCTTACGACGCGCCCAATGGTTATCTCTCGTTCATCTCTAGTACGACCGGATTCAATTTTTTCAATGACGACAACGTGGATGTCGAGATCCGATTTTTCGATGAAGCAGGAAAGTTGAACGTCAATGCTCTGGTGTACTGGATGCCTTCGGGAGGCGGAAAGCCCGCTTTCAATGTCCGTCTCTACCGGCAGATCGCCCAGTTGCTCATCGACCAGAATGTCCCTTACGGCTCCGGAGGCGGTGGCACCGTTGCCCAACTCCGCCGGAAGCTCCGGAACAAAGGCTCCGCCTCCAGGTTTAACCGGGGAGAGGCCGGTTCGCGAAGCGAGGAAGCCCTTGAGGATGCACCGTCCACAGAGGACGTGGGACGGTTCATGTGTGCGCTGCTCGATTGGCTGGATCCTGACAATGATACAGCAGGAAGCTCTGCTGGCTCCTACAACTGCGATGGCGGCGCCGAGCGTGACTACTACACCCAGCTCAAGGAACCGTACGAACCCCGGAACGGTCCGCTGGAGTCGATTGGAGAGCTTCGGTTGATTCGCGGAATGACCCCCGCCATGTACCGCAAGGTCGCACCGTATCTCACCGTATTCACCCGCACAGATTACGCTACACCGCCACAGGGGCAGAACAACTGCGTTTCTACCCTCTATGCGCCGGAAACTGTACCCAGCGATGCCCCCGCGCTCCCCTGTTTTTCACCCGACGTGAACATCCATACAGCGCCCGACCCGGTGATCGAAGCGTTCTTCATCGGCGGCTGCAAGAGCCAGAATCCACAGTTCGGAGACTGCGTGGAGGATTTTCCACGGCTTAACACCCCTGAAAACCGGGAAAATTTGCTAACGGCAATCAACTGTTTCCGTGGACCTGGCCTGCCGTCTGACCGTATCATCAATACCCAGTCCAAGGTCGCCCAGGCGGCACTCGGCGAAAAATCCGGCGCCGTTGAGCTCGGAAGCGGCGCCAAGGGAGAGCAGAAAGGCCCCGACCCGAATACCTTCGACTGCCCTAAGGCAATCTCCGGGGGCGGCAGCTCGGCCCAGAACTACCTGTTTGTGGAACAGACCCTGAAGCAGGTTCTGAACAATGCTAATCTACCCTACACCGGTGATGAACTGGCCCAGATCAGCAACCGGTTCACAATGGGACTGAGCCTCCAGCCACCCCAGAAACCGCAGAACTTCGATACGATAACCTCGCGGTGGATCACCATAGAGGCAGTTGGAATGGTTGGTATTGCAACAGACATGGAACCGGTGGAAAGCCGTGTCGCAGCAACCGTTTTCGTTCCAGTCATCCAGAACCCGAACGAGGTCCCTGTCGTTGAGGTCCTTCGATGGGACCAGGACTGACAGCAGACTACTCGGCGAGAGCAGCCACCCGTTCGGCTAATGCTGCAATAGTGAAAGATGGCGGGATCCCCGGTGCCTTCGGGTACAGGGAACCGTCCGCAATGTAGAATCCCCGATGGCCGAACACCTCTCCCCGGTGATTTACGAAACCATCGTTCTCGGTTTTTCCGATCCGGCAGCCGCCCATTGGATGCACCGTGAATATCCGTTCGGCGCCCCGCCCGCCCAACACGTTCAACGCATACCGTGACGGCTGGTACTGCTTTGCCACCTTCCCCATCGCCGTTTCCATCTGGCCGAAGATGAGCGGATCCATGGACCGCCCCAGGTCCGTAAGGAGCCCCTCACCGTCGAAGGCTACAGTCCCTCTGGAAGCATCCCGCCCCATGCCAAGCAGCAGGATCGTCCGTTCCAGCCGCCTTTTCAGCGGACCGGGGAGGTTCAGCTCACGCACCGGCATCCCGACCTCCCCGATAAGAAAACG
>CAZSFB010000395.1:0-3150 GCA_964606035.1 uncultured bacterium
AGATGCGGGCGTTGAGTTGAAAATGAACGGGAGAAAATCCGAGCAGCGAACCGGGAACAGTTCATGACAGACAGGGAAGGCATGGGATCAAGCTGCACTGGCGCGGCAGAGCGGGGCGAAATTCAAATTGAGCCACTAGCTGACCCAAGGGTTCTTGATTTCTACTAACCCCCATCATCATAATGCCCGCGTGCTTCGATCATTAAAAATATTTCTGATCACAATCTTGATTGCTGCTCCGGTTCTGACACTGTCTCCCGGGATCGCCGTGTGCTGGGAGCCGGACGGTTCCGTCCATGTGGAAGCTGGTCTCGACGGCCGCTGTTTTGATGTGATTGCCCGGTCGGAACAGATAAAGCTGGACAATACCTCTAGGGAACGCTGTGGCTTAGGGTCGAGTTCTTGCGTCGATGCGGGTACCTCTATTGGCCAGGCGGATGCAAAAGGCCGCCCGGAATTCATCGTTGGCCACAGTATAGCCCTCTTTCCGCTGATGCTTCCGGCTCTCGCAATGCCTGTGCAGATGCCGAAGCATACGTCCCGGCCACAAATTCCGATCAATTTCTTCGCATCGTCCCGTCTTTCCTCCGTCATTCTTCGTACGTAACTCCGTCCACATCTGAAGTTTCGCCGTGAAACCGTCTGGGTTCACGGCTGCTGTCTGTATGTTTTGCGCCGTCATGCGGCGCTTTCAGAGGTGAATCACTATGAATACAATCCTGCTGGCGATTGCCGCCGCGCTTATAACTACGCCCGTGCTGGCTGCCGAACCGGCGAGCCGGACTTCGGCTCCAGGGCTGACCATCGAAGAGGCCTGGCGGCGGACCGAAGCCGCCGATCCGGAACTGGCCGCCATGGCCTCGGAACTCCGGGTTCTGGAAGCGCGACGGGAGCAGGCAGGGCGGCTCGCCAATCCCGAACTGTCGGTCATGGCGGAGAATATCCTTGGTACCGGCACCGTGAGCGGCATGAAAGGGGCGGAAACCACCATCGCCGTCAGCCAGTCGCTCCCCATGACCCGCCGCCTCAGTCTCGCTTCCGGTTCGGTGGAAGCGGAACAGGAACGGCTGAAGGCAGAAATTCTGCTCCGTAAACGGGCGATTGCGGCGAATCTCATCGAAACCTTTGTGGAAGTCCTGGGGCACGGAGAACATGTCGAACACTCCGGGCAGACCGTACTGCTGGTGGAAAAGTTCGCGCGGGCGGCAACCGAACGAGTCCGGGCCGGTGCCGCCCCGGCCGCCGAGGAACTTCGGGCGGAAACCGTACTACGGGACGCTCGTGTGCAGCTCCGGCAGGGCGAACTGGATCTGGAGGCGAGCCGGCACCGCCTGGCTCTTTTCTGGAGCGACGGCCAGACAGATACAGGCCTTCCGGTGGCGCCGATTTCGAAACTGCCGGATGCACTTCCCGGACTGGAACCCCTCATCGCCCGTCTGGGTACCGTCAGTGTCGACCCGATCTGGGAAAAGGAACGGGACGCGAGGGAAAAGAAACGCGATCTGGAACGAAGCCAGGCTTTGCCTGACTTCCGGCTTGAGGCGGGATACCGGCGGCTGAACGCATCCAACGATCACGCGGCGGTTGCAGGAATATGGATTCCAATCCCGGTATTCAACCGGAACCAGGGTGCCGTGCGGGAAGCCGGTGAACGGCTGGAAAGGATCCCCCAGGAGCAGTCGCGGATGCGAAAGCGTCTCACCGGCGATCTCATTAACGCCTATGCGAATCTACAGGTCCATCACGAGGAAGCCGTAGCGCTCAGGGATGAACTGTTGCCTAAGACCCGGGAGGCGCTTGATCTCCTGCTGGACGGATACCGCCGCGGACGCTTCGGGCTGATCGACGTCACTGATGTCGAGCGGCGGCTCTACGAGCTGCTGGAACGCTACCACGACGCACTTGTGGGATTTCACCAGGCGGCGGCTGTGATCGAAAGCCTGACCGCCGAGCCGCTTTATCCTGAATCCATCACTTTCGTCGCCACTGGAGAAATACAGCCATGAAAATCCGGTCCGCTTGTCTGCTGACTTTTGTTCTGTTTTCGATCCCGGCCTGCAAAAGCCGGAAGGAGCCCCGCGATGCCGAACCTGTGAGCCAGCATGAACAGGAACACGGCGAAAACCGCACAGAACAAACTGAAATTCCTCCCGGTATCGCGGAAAAATCGGGTATCCGGACCGCCAAGGCCGGACCGGGGGAACTCCGGGAAACGGTCCGGCTGCGGGGACAGATCGTTCCGGACAGGGAGCGAGTCGCGCACATGAATCCCCGCTACGCGGGGATTGTCCGGAAAGTCCTGAAAAACATCGGAGATCCGGTCAGAAAAGACGATGTGCTGGCCGTAGTCGAGAGCAATGAAAGTCTCTCCGGCTATGAAGTCCGCAGCGGCATTTCCGGAACGGTTATCGCCCGCGACGCAGCCATCGGTGAATTCGTCCCGACCGACCGGCTGATATTCACGGTATCCGATCTGCGTGAGGTGTGGGTGGAACTGGCGGTTCCCGGCCGGGATCTGGCCAGGCTGAAACCGGGACAGGCGCTTACGGTTCAACTGCCGGGTAACTCCGCTTCCACAGATGTCCGCCTGAACTATGTCTCTCCCACGGTGGACGAAGACACGCAGTCGGGAATCGCACGATCCACTGTTCCGAACCCGAAAGGCCAGTGGCGGCCGGGACTCTATGTGGATGCGACTCTGACCACAGGCATTCGCAAGGTCCCGCTTGCGGTGAAGTCCGCGGCCCTCCAGTCCTTCCGTGACGGGACCGTGGTGTTCCGGAAATCCGGTGACCATTACGAAGCCGCTCCGGTGGAAACCGGGGCGTCAGACGGGGAATGGACGGAGATCACCGGCGGGCTGGAGCCGGGCATGGAATACGTGTCCGAGGGCTCGTTTGTCCTGAAAGCCGACATTCTCAAATCCGAAGCCGAACACGACGAATAACCGGAGATTATCATGCTGGAAAAACTACTTTCTGTTTCCATCGGCCGGCGGTGGCTGATCCTATTTGCAACAGCGGCCTTCGCGGCGGTCGGTGTTTATTATCTTTCGCAGCTACCTGTTGACGCTGTTCCTGACATCACCAATGTCCAGGTCCAGATCAATACGGTGGCTCCTGGCTATACGCCGGTGGAAGCCGAACAGCA
>CAZSFB010000396.1:0-3149 GCA_964606035.1 uncultured bacterium
GAACCCCCGGTAGCCCGGATCTGCTCATTCAGGTCAGGGGCGGGCGGAATCTGATCGTGTCCTGGAGTCTGTTCTTGGTCGCTCACGGATAAATGACATCCTTAAAGTAGGTAGTTGGGTCTCGGCTGGTCAGCCGGAGCAGCGGCGGGACAACGGCAGCCCGGAGATCGCTGGCCCCAGGCCAGACCCCCGCAGTTACTAGAACCACACCGTGCTGGTCGCCCGATTATGGGGACCTGTGGAGAAACGGGTCAAGACATTGAAATGATGAACTATTCTTCATTCTGGTCGCGGATCCGGAGTTCCATCGGACGAGCGACATCAATGAGTTCCTGAAGCACCGGCTCCTTCGCCGCGACCTCGGCGAAGGCACTCGACTTCGCAGCGGGACGGGACGGCGAGGGAGACCGGGCCGGCTGACCTGCATCGCCACTTCCCCGGTTGCCTATGGGCACGGACGGCTGGTCCGCTTCGCGCGGTGCGGCTGGTGCCGACGGATTCCATGAACTCCCGTCCGACCGGCGGTTGAGAATCTCCGCGGCGGCGAATCCAGAGGCCGGCGATGCGGCACGGTGTGCCGGGGCCGCCGGAGCCGACGACGCCTGCGGGCGGCTCGAAGCGGCCGCAGGTACGGCACGCCCTCCCCCGCCCGCTCCACCTGCTGGCGCGGCCGAACCGCCACCTCGCGCCACCTGGATCATCTCTTCTGGCGCCAATGCGTCGGGAAGCGCAGCCATACGTACGAGCGTTACCTCAAGCACAACCCTCGGATGTGACGAACGGGCGAGCTGGTCCTCGGCGCGCTGGCAGATCTGGAAAAGGTGGTCCAGGTGCTGAAGCGTCAGGGAGGCCGACAGTTCCCGCATCCGGCCGATCTCGTCCGCCGTGAGGTCCAGCACCTCTTCAGGCTTCTCGATCCCCTTTACCACGAGCGTGTTTCGGAGCATCCAGAGCAGGTTCGAATGGAAATCCTTCACATCGATACCGTGACTGTAGACCGTCTCCACCGCATCCAGCGCCAGCCGGACATCGCGCGCAAGCACGGACGTAAGTGCCTTCCAGAGAAGCTCCCGGTCCGCGAGCCCCAGAAGCTCCGTTACCTCCTGCGCCGTAACCGTGTGGCCGGGGTCGCCGATCGACGATGTGACAAGGTCTACCAGCGCCAGCGAGTCTCGCATGCCGCCCTGGGACTCGCGGGCGATCACTTTCAGCGCTTCCGGGTCGTAGTTCAGTCCCTCGGCCTTCGTGACCTTGAGAAGCTGCTCCACCTGTTGCTGCACCGAAAGCCGCCGGAACTGGAACCGCTGGCAGCGCGAGCGGATCGTCTCAAGCATCTTGTGGGCCTCGGTCGTCGCGAACATGAAGATCACATGCGGCGGAGGCTCCTCAAGCACCTTGAGAAGCGCGTTTGACGCTTCGGTCGTGAGCATGTGTGCTTCGTCAATAATGAAGATCTTGTATCGGCCGCGCGCGGGAGCGAACCGGGCCGCCTCGCGGAGCTGCTCGGCGTCTTCCTTGCCGCGGTTGGAAGCGGCATCGAGCTCGATCACATCCACACCGGCCGACCGGGTTATCTCGACACAGCTGTCACATTCGTTGCAGGGCTTTCCGTCTCTGTTCTTCAGGCAGTTGATCGCCTTCGCGAAGATCCGGGCGATGGAGGTTTTCCCGGTCCCCCTGGATCCGCTGAACAGGTAGGCATGGGCCACTCGATCCAGGCGAATGGCACTCTGGAGCGTCCGGGTGACGTGCTCCTGTCCGACGATCTCCTCAAAGGTCTGGGGACGGTACTTGCGGGCAAGAACGAGATACGACATGGCCGCCTGCCCTCCATGGCACCGGGAGATCCGCGTTCCGGCCGGCCCCGAAAGCCGGATCGCCGCAACACACAGGAGAATCGAGTACCGTTGCTTCCTTCCGGACCTGGCGGGGTTCGTCGCCTCGCTGTTGTGCGGGACCCGGCCATCGCGGACGGCCGGAACGCGAGTGACTCCCATAGCATCCGGAACCTGCCCCGGCGAGAGGTGAACAAGGAACTTTCCGTTAATGCGCTGCCACCGGAAATACCTCCAGCTTGCGCATGGTTGCGAGGTGTCTAAAGCTCCAGACGAGCCCTATGCACCCCGAGGAACGTCCCGAAGAACCGCCCGAGTCCGGCGACGGTGCCATCCGGTGGCCGTATTGGGCGGTGCCCCTGCTGAACCTGGCAGCCTTTGGCCCGGTCTATGCCGGAATCGCCTCCCTTTATTTCAGGGATGCGCTCATCAACTATGTCCCCTACAAATGGTGGTTCCTGCAGAGAGTCCTTGCAGGCGAGCTTCCCCTCTGGTGCGACAGTGTGCGGAGCGGAATGCCCTATCTGGGGGACCCGGTTCAGGGGTTTTTCTATCCGGGCCAGTTGCCGTTCCTTCTTACTGGCTCTCTCCATCCTGTCCATGCCTACGGCATCTTCGCCGGACTCCAGTATCTCGCCGCCCATACCGGTTTTTTCCGGCTCGCCCGGAAGCTGGGTGCCGCGCCGCTGGCCGCCTTCACCGGTACCGCACTTCTCACCTATGGATCGCTCGCCCTTGAGCTGACTTCCGCTATCCAGTTCCTGTACTTCTTTGCCGTCGCCGGCTGGCTCTGCGCCGCATTCGTGGATCTCTTCACGGAAAAAACGATCACCTCTGCCCTGAAGCTTGCGCTCTGGACCGCCATCGCCGTCACCACCGGCGACCTCCAGGGTGTTTACCTGTTCAGCCTGCTCGTGATGACCGTTTCCCTCGCCGGCACGCGAAACGGCCGGAGGCTTCCCCTGCTGGCAGGTGGAACCCTCGCCGGAGGCGCATTGCTTTCCGCGTGTGTAATCCTTCCGGGTCTGGAACTCTCCAGCCATTCGTTCCGCCGCGAGGAGAACACAGACGCGCTCGCGCTGGCGTGGTCATGGAACCCTGCACGAATCGCCGAATGGGCCGCACCGGGTCTCTATGCCCCGCCTGACAACCTTCCCCCCGCTCCATCCCGGCTTGAAACCGGTCCCGCAGGTGGCGGTGGAGATTTCGCTTTCCCCCGTGGCAATCCGGGCCTCATCATCCTTCTTCTGCTTCCGGTCGCTGCCGCATTTGCCTCCGCCCGGACCCGTCACTCCGGGCGGCTGAAATTCCTCC
>CAZSFB010000397.1:0-3146 GCA_964606035.1 uncultured bacterium
AGCCGTGCCGGCCTTTTCGTCACGGCTTCCGAGGGGACCCTTTTTCTGGACGAAATTGCCGACCTGTCCCTGCAGGGTCAGGTGAAGTTCTTGCGGGCGATAGAGTCGGGTGAAGTCCGGCCCGTAGGTGCCATCGCTCCGGTTATCGCGCGCCCCGGCATCATCGCCGCCACCCACGCAGACCTGTTGGAACGAGTGCGTGACGGGCGGTTCCGTGAGGACCTGTTCCACCGGCTGAACGTGATCGCGGTCCAGCTTCCACCACTAAAGGACCGGGCATCCGACATCGAGGGACTTGCTGCCGGTTTTCTGGAAAGCGGCCGGACTTTCACACCCGAGGCAATACAGAAACTCCGCCAGCACTCCTGGCCCGGAAACGTGAGGGAACTCCGCAACGTGGTGGAGCGGTCCGCCATTCTGTGCCCCGACCCTGATATCGGTCCCAGCTTTGTACAGACCGGCAATGGAACCGCTGCCGTGTTTCCCGGCCCCTATCTCGAGAGCCATCCCGAGTTTACCGGGAAAACCCTGGACGAGATCGAGGCGGAGATTCTCAGGCGGGTACTTGCGGATGCCGGAGGGATCCAGGCCAGGGCAGCCCGGTTGCTCGGCCTCTCCCGTGGCTCGCTGCACGGAAAACTCACGCGGCACGGTATCATTTCCCGTCAGGAGAATCTGGCAGAGCCTGAGCCGGATCATACCGGCTGACCCTGCGGCCGGGTTCAATTGCGGGTGGACGCCGGAAGGCTGCAAAGGAATTTTCTCCCATGAACATCAAGGCACAGCTTCGTCATGCCATCCGGGCCTTCAACCGCGAAGAATGGGACGAGGCAAAGGACGTTTTCACGGACATGGAAGGAGAAACGAGTGCTGCGGGTGCCGAAAACCTGATCGAGGCTCTCGGGCTGATTACTTCCGCCTTCAGCCGCGTCCACGGCGACGACTTCCCTGACCAGACCGCCTACGAGCGGGCCCGGTTCGAGATGGAACGGGCCATCGAACTGCTGGATGAGGGGCTCCCCGACAGTGTTTTTGGCATCCGGATCCACAGCCTCAAGGACAAGCTAGACCGGTTCATGGACAGTGTTCAGATGAGTGCCCAGCCCGATACTTTTAAAATCGAATTGCCGCAGGATGAGTATTCACAGCACGATTCAAAGGCGGGAGAATAAGCTCAGGCCTCCCGCTGCGCTTTCACGATCGCATAGACGCACCAGCCCTGGCCGATCAGGTCTCCCCGGCTATCAGTAAGCCTGACCTCGCCGTGGACCACCCGTTTGCCCTTGCGGACGACGCGGCCTTCGGCAAAAAGGGTTCCCTTTGAAAGGGGCTTGAAATATTTCGTGTCCAGATGGATCGTCACCATCTGGAATCCGGGCTTGATGGTCGTGACGATCGCCTGCGCCACTGCGGTATCCACCAGCGCGGCATGGACGCCACCGTGCATGATTCCGGCGGGCTGCGTGAGCTCTGGCCGGAAATCCACAGCCATCTTTACGTAATCTTTTCTTGCCGCTTCGAGTCTGAATCCGATCAGGGATGGAAAGGGAACCTTCGCAACCCGTTCTATCTGTTTCGCCTCACGGTCGGGCGGGAAATCGTCCAGAAATGGCCACTCATCGCCAGCGTCGCTGCTCATACCGGTTGGGGCTCCCGTTCAATCTGCCGTTTCAAGGGACAATTCCGGCAGACTTCTGGCGGATTACCCGCTTCAAACTGCCGCTGCAATTTCTCCCTGAGACCATTTGAGAGGACCCGTTCCGGTGTTTCCCGTGCGAGATTTCCGAGCACCAGTTCCGGCGGTGCCACACAACAGGGGTGAATATCACCAGCCGGATGGATCTTGAGCCACTCCCAGGCCTGCCAGCACTGTCCGGGATACTCCCGCATCCGGATGCGCACCCGTTCAGGATCCCATTCGAACGGCGGGCGGTCCGGCGGGCGGCCGTTCATGCGCTGGACAGGCACATTGGCGAAGAGGATATCCACATTAGTTTCCTGGCTTACCACTGCAAGGGATGACCTCGCGGCGGAAATGGCACTCGCGGACGGCCGGTATGGCACCAGTCTCGGGTCGAATTCGTAGAGTTCCTGGATGAGGAAGGCCTCCACACCCAGACCTGCAAAATGTCTCACGGTATCAGCCACCGATGGAGCATTGTCCCGGGTCAGGACGATACTGACGACGAGCCGGTGCAGGCGCACCTCGTGGCGAAGCAGCCGGACGGCATCTCTCAGATTCGCCTCGACCGTTTCGTAGCGGGCCCCCGGACGGAGTCGCTCATAAAGGGCGGGAATGTGGGAGTCCACCGACACTTGCAGCCGGTACAGCCGTTCGCCAAGACGGTGAACGGTTTCCGCCATTGGAAACGTACCGTTGGTGATGAGCAGCATCCGGCGGTTGTGCTGGATGACTTTCGAGACTGACAAACTGATATCCGATGAAAACGGCTCGCTGCCGGCGGAGGGGACCAGAATTTCCACCCGCGGGAGCAGCAAATCAAGCAGTTCACCAAGTTTTGCGGAGTCTAGTCTTGCCGGTTCCGGGTGCCCTAGCCCGTAGCAGTATACGCAGGACAGGTTGCACGAATTACTGGAGGCAATCTCCAGAAAGGTTGCGATGCGGTCCGGAAGCTTCGGATCCCGCCAGGGGAAAAGCCGGTTCAGAAGCGGCATGATGAGCCTATTCTGCCCGGCCGCCCGCCCAAAGGCGACCCGAAGGTCAGGCCACGCGACGCAGATGGCGGCGGGTCTTGAACATGGCGAACTCGGCCCGGTGAGTGTCAATCATCGTCTGAAAAAGTTCCCGGCCCCGCGCATCGCCGTAGTCTCGCTTGAATCCCCAGTAGGCCTCTACGAGCCGGTCGGGAATCCCGGAATCAAATGCCGCAATGACCTGTTTTTTGGGGATCGCGGCGGCGACAACTCCTAGGACAAACCCCTGAAAGTATGCCAATGGATTGGGAAACAACGGGAAGCCGGTCAGATCACGGAATGCCTGTTCCAGCCGGTCGGCGTTGGAACTCTCAACGGCCGCCGCCTTTCGGATCCGGCTCTGCATCTGGGGGTCACGCTCCAGCGATAACCAGACACGGTTGATGACTGATCCGGCGGTCTCCGCGTCGTAGTCAGCGATGAGTCCCGCC
>CAZSFB010000398.1:0-3138 GCA_964606035.1 uncultured bacterium
GTCAGGAGCTTGCCGCTTTCAAAGTTTGCATTCATCAGGACTGCATTCTGGAATTGCGGAGCAAGAAGCCTCATGTCGGCCATCTCGACCTTCTCCACCTGTCTGCCAGAGAAGTCCCGGGCGAACTCCTGTTCCTTTTTCCCGGATCGTTCCGGTGGCAGCCAGTTTCCATCGTAAAGGGCCGGGGGTGGTTTCTGGATAAATGCGGCTCGTTGCCGGGCGCACCCGGATATCAGGCTCCCCATGACCAGAAGGACCAATACGGAACTCGAACGCACCATGAATGATCAATAGCAAGGCGAGTGCCACCTTTCTCGAATCCGGGCGACAACCATAAAATCTGCAGTAATAACAATAAATTAAGACTGGCTTGTCACTTTTCTTCAGATTTCGGGAGAAATCGGACCCGACAGTGTCAGCTCGGGAGCGTACCTGAGCGATACAACCGGGGTTTTCTTGAGTGAAAGAATTTCCGCCAAGGACCGGCGGATGAACGGGGCAGATTTTTCGAGGGCCTTTTCGACTTCCGGCCGGGAATATTTCGTCTTCAGTGTCGGCACACACACGATTCGTATCCGGGAACCATCGGCCGCCACTTCGAGGCTGAACATTTCCAGTCCCTCAAGTTTCGGATCGGATAGTGTGCGAATAAGCAGCGAGACTTCCCGCTCATATACAGACTGAAGCCGTTCATCCCGGATATGGCGGCCCCGGCCACCGGAATCTTCAGGATCCCTCCAGACCATAACCAGGACGGGTCAGGCCCGCGCCGAAGATCCCCAACGGTTTGCGACATAACTGTTCAGGATATCAATGAAATCCTTGGCGATGGTCTTGCCCTTCAGTGTCGTAATCTGCTCGCCATCCTGGTAAACCGGAGCCTTGGGGTCCTCCCCGGTACCCGGCAGTGAGATGCCGAGGTCGGCGGACTTTGATTCTCCCGGACCATTTACAATGCAGCCCATCACCGCAACTTTCAGTTCTTCTACACCCTTGTACTGTTTCTGCCAGACCGGCATTTGGTCCCGGAGGTATCCCTGTATCTCGTTAGCAAGCTCCTGGAACACTGTGGAGGTTGTCCGTCCGCAGCCGGGACACGCTGTCACCTGGGGCAAGAAGCTTCGGATCTCCAGCGACTGAAGGATCTGCTGGCAAATATACACCTCTTCCCGGCGATCACCGCCAGGCTGGGGTGTGAGTGAAACCCGGATCGTGTCACCAATTCCCTGTGACAGCAGGATTGACAGGGCTGCCGCCGAACTGACTGTGCCCTTCATTCCCATTCCGGCCTCGGTAAGCCCTAGGTGCAGCGCGTAGTCGCACCGGGCGGACAATTCCCGGTATACCTTTATCAGTTCCGGAATATTGGATATCTTGCCCGAGAGGATAATCCGGTCATGCGGCAGACCGAACTGCTCGGCAAGCTGGGCCGATTCAATGGCACTCCGGACCATCGCCTCGATCAGGATATCACCCGCTGACTGCGGCTTCGGCGACCGGGTGTTCTCGTCCATGAGGCGGGTGAGAAGGCTCTGGTCGAGGGAACCGCCATTCACCCCGATCCGCACCGGCTTTCCGAACTCGATGGCGGTGTCGATCATCGCCCGGAAGTTGGCGTTCTCCCGCTTGCCCATACCGGCATTGCCCGGATTGATCCGGTATTTGTCGAGCAGCCGGGCACATTCACGGTATTTCGTGAGAAGAATATGGCCGTTATAGTGAAAGTCCCCAACCACTGGAACCATGCAGCCCGCATCGCGCAGGCGGTTTATGATTTCAGGGACGGCTTCAGCAGACTCGGGATTGTTTACCGTAATCCGGACGATCTCTGAGCCGGCTTCTGCGAGAACCTTCACTTGCTCAAACGTCGCCTTTGCGTCGGCTGTATCGGTATTGGTCATTGACTGGACAACGAGCGGATGGCTGCCACCAACAGTGACACTGCCAACTGCGACCGCCGTTGTCTTCTTTCGGGGGAATGCGCTCATGAAACCGTTTTCTTCCTCGGGGGACACTGCGGGGCCTGTGGCTCCGGAACTTTCACCCTTTTGTGAACATACGGGCCCGGAAAAGCGGGCGCAAGGGCGTGTCCCGAGAAGAACGTGACGCCTGGTCAGACCTTCCGGCTTCCCGGAAGCTCTCCCTCAATCTGGAATCTGTCCACGTCCTTCCTGAGCCGCTCAGCCAGGTCCTTCAGATCACGGGCAAGTTTTACCATTTCGTCGGTCTTGTCCGTTGACTGGCTGGCCGTCTCCCGGACGGAAGCTGCCGACTGGCGGATATCCCCGGAGGCACCGATTTCCTCATTCAGGGTCCGAAGCACCGACTGCAGTGTATGGGAGACGGTCTCAACGCCTTCGGTCACCTGACCCGACGCCCGTACCTGTTCCTTACTGGCGCGGCCAACCCGAACCACCTGCTCGCGCACCTGCTCTATACCCTGTGCGATCCGTGTCCCCGCGTCTTTCTGGGATGCGCCAAGCCGCGTGAACTCTCTCACCAGTTCACCAAGCTGCTGTACGACCTCATTGATTTCCCGTGTCGAACGACTCTGGTCATCAACGGCGCGGCCGGTCCGTTCCACCACGGTCAGCGAGCTCTCCGCCTTGCGGGTGATCTCGTCCAGCGTCCGGGAAGTTCCCTCAGCCAGTGCCACGTTCTGGTCAGCCTGGTCGGCCACCTGGCCAATGGCCTGCGCCGCATTTTCCGTTTCGATCTGTATGGTCTCGATGAGTTCCGTAATCTCGCGCGCACGGGCGGTTGTGCTGTTAGCAAGCTGGCGGATCTCTTCAGCCACGACCTGGAACGACAGGCCGTGTTCTCCGGCCTGGGCGGCGAGGATGGAAGCATTCAGGGACAGCAAGGTTGTTCTGGAAGCGACCGAACGGATGGTTTCAATAATTTCGTTAATGGCGCGGTTCCTGTTTCGCAGGGAAACCACGATACCGGCGGCATCGGCGATCAGTCTCCGGCTGTCGGTGATTGACCGGACAGTCGCTTCCAGTGCACTCCGGCCCGCCTGCGTATTGGCGAGCACGTCACTGGAAAGCTGCTCGCTGAGTCCTGCATCTTTTCTGAGAACTGCAACCCGGTCCTCGATCATCTGTACGGCACCCACGGTCTGGTCGGTATAGCTCT
>CAZSFB010000399.1:0-3136 GCA_964606035.1 uncultured bacterium
GGTAAAGTCTGTCGGAGATTCTTTCGTGCACTTCTACGCGGGTGCGTGGCGGGTCACCAATGCCGATTCGACCAGCTATGATACGAAGCAGCTGTACTGGGGTCACTTTGGGATTGGTAATGAGTACTGGCGTGATACTGCCCTCGAGACGATCCACAAGTGCACGGGTCAACGTGGTTTTGCCGCTTCCGATGTCTCCGAGAAGAACGGCGAGTTCTCGGTCCTCTACTGCCAGTTCAAGCCTCGCAAGGGCTTCTGCGTGAAGTGAGCTTTCATAGAGAAAACCGGGGTCCGGCGTTTTGGAAAACGGCTTCCCTTTCAGTTGGAAGAATTCTTCGTACACCGGTCTTCCTTTCTCGCTCTCTGTAACCGAAAAGGGTGACGGTCAGGCCGCCCGCTCTCCCCCATGCGATCCCAGCATTACATCTCCAAGAATCCGGCCGATATCCAGGACCAATACGGTTTTCTGATTACCAAGCTCTGCCGCACCGGCAACTCCGGGCGCCATTTTCAGTAGAGTTCCCAATGGCTTGATAACTACATCCTGCTGCCCGGAAAGCATGTCTACCTTGATCCCGAGACGCTGCTCCGCAAGACCGACTACAATGATGTAGTTGAAAGATGATTCCGGAATTTCTCCCTGGTGCTGGAGATAATCGGCAAGATCAATCAGAGGAACGCTTCGTCCGCGAAGTTCAAAAGTAGCCTTTTTTTCAATGGTCCTGATCCTCTCGTGAGTGACGCGCACACATTCAAGAACATTATAAATGGGAACAGCATAGGTACGGCCACGTGTTTCAACCAGGAGTGCCTTGATGATCGCAAGGGTAATCGGCAGAGTGAGGGTGACTTTGGTGCCTTCGCCACTCCGGGAATCGAGCTGAATCATTCCGGACAAACGGGCGATGTTGTTTTTCACGACGTCCATGCCTACGCCACGTCCGGAAAGATCACTGACTTCGGATTTGGTTGAGAGCCCCGGTAGGAAAATCATGTCCAGCTTATCTGAGGTCGTATATGGCTGATCAGCAGATACCAGACCGAGAGAGAGGGCTTTCTTGTATACGTTTTCAGCATCAATTCCGCGCCCATCGTCAGATATCTGGACAATTACCTTGTTCCCCTCGGGATATGCATGAAGTCTGACAGTGCCTTGGGTAGGCTTGCCGACAGAGGTCCGCTCAGTAGGGATTTCCAATCCGTGATCTACGGCATTACGCACTATGTGCATCAACGGATCTGACAGCTCTTCAATGATAAGTTTGTCGAGTTCCGTTTCCATTCCGGCCATTTCGATCTGAACCTCCTTTCCAAGAGAGCGGGAGGTCTGGCGGATGATGGTTGCCATTCGTTCGAAGATGGTGCCAATGGGAACAAGCCGAGTGGACATAACGGCGGTCTGGAGCTCGTTTATCCGTCGGCCATAACTCCGGATCGATTTCTCAAGGTCAGCACTGGCAGTCCCCAGGTCAGGAATTGCCTTCAGGCGGTCGGAAATCCGCTGTAGATCGCTTTTCTGGATCACGAGATCTCCGACAATATTCATCAGATGATCAAGTTTGTTGATATGAACCCGTACCGTTTGGGAGGCGCTGCGGGCGCTTGACCCAATGCGGTCCTCGGCTTGCACGGAACGCTCGTCCTGAGAGCCGGAGGGGGTTGATGCTGAAAGTCCTTGTGCTCCGTCCAGGGATTGAGCCGTGGACGGAGCTGCCCCGGTGTGGTGTCCGAGTGTGCTGACTGCGAGGCCGGGGATCTTTTCGAGCAGCGTGGCCAGTTCTTCGCGGCTGATCGCCGTTCCCACAATGACATCAAAAGCGATCTGGTCAGCAGTAGATGTTGCCCCGGAGGGAAGGGTCGTAATCACTTCGCCCTTGGTCTTGGCTGCTTCGATCAGTTCGCCAAGTGCGGTATCAAAAGTACTGAGATCAAATACAGCGGTCACCTTATGGATAAGCTTGCCACTGCGGACATTTTCGTTGAGCCGGTGTTCCTCGTATTCCGAAAGGGTTGCGACCATCTCGGGGTCTATCCCGGCGGCAACGGCAGGTGACAGGATTTCTTCCGCAGGGCCAGCTGACATCAGTCGGTCAATTTCGGCCAGTAGCGGGGCAGTGGAGGGAAGGGACTGGCCAGAGGCTTTCGCATCCACCAGGCTTTTCAGAAGCTCGCTTCCACGGAAAAGAGTGTCGACGAGAGCCCGGCCAAGCTTCACTCTTCCGAGCCGCAGACTGTCCAGAAGATTTTCCAGCCGGTGAGAAAACTCCTGGAGTTCGATAAAACCAAACATCCCCGCCAGGCCCTTAAGGGAGTGGGCACCACGGAAGATGGAGTTGACGGTTTCCGGGTTGAATGCCTCGCCGCCGGCCATGTTGTCTAGTTGGAACAGCTCGCGGTTCAGCGCACCAAGGATGTCCTCGGCCTCTGAAATGAACTCTTGGGAAAGTGCACCCATCGTCAATTTACCTTGACGTATTTCCGGATCACCTGTTGCAGCCTGTCGGGATCCACGGGCTTATGGACATATTCTGCGGCGCCAAGTGCCCGCCCTTTCTCCTCGTCTTTTGAACCGACTTCACTGGTGATGATAATAACCGGGATATGCTGGTACAAAGGGCTGTGCTTGACGAAAGAAACCAGTTCGAGCCCGTTGATATCGGGCATATTGACATCCGTAATAATGAGGTCGAACTTGTGCCGTGGAAGTGTTTTCAGTGCCTCGAAGCCGCTTGAGGTCGGAATCACGTCAATTTCGCCAAGCAGTTCGATCGCCGAAACAATCATGGCGCGGGTCGTGGGAGAATCTTCTGCTATGAGTACAAGTGCCATGTCCAGTTTCAGCTCCTGTCCCGCGGCAGGGCCTTGGCGAGTTCGCCCAGACGTCTTTCAAGAATGGCACGATCCATTGCCATGCCCGCCTGAACAAGAAAGATCTCCAGGGCCTCTGTATCGCCAATCGGGGTTCCCGGCCCGGCATTGTCACCATACAGCAATGCCACACAGCGGTTGCGGCTGACTATTGGGGCCACGAATACCTCGGGGGTCTGGAATCCTCCAAACTGGTTGAGCAGGTAATGATTCCATTTTGACGGTGGAACGGGTCCCTTGAAAGTGTTTTTGGACATGGCGACATCTG
>CAZSFB010000400.1:0-3128 GCA_964606035.1 uncultured bacterium
AGTTCTCAACGACCTCATTGGCAACTTGGAGAATACCTTGGGCGTGAAGGCACACGTGGATTACCAGTCACGCCGGGACTGGGATATTCCGGCTTCATGGGCCTCTGTCGAGAAGGCCCAGCGGCTTCTGGGATATCTCCCAAAGACCGACATCAAAGAAGGCATCCAGAGGTTCTGCGCCTGGTTCCGGAAGCAGAAGGATCCGGTAAGAATCTAGAGCACTACCAGTGCGTTTTCCGGTTTCGGACGGCCGAAGGCCGCCTTCTTCCCGTTAACGACAATCGGGCGTTGTATCAATCGCGGGTGCTTAATCATCGCCTCGATAAGTTGCTCCCGGGTCTTCTTCGGGTCATCCAGTTTTAGTTCCGAGTATTCCGGCTCTTTGGTGCGCATACCTTCCCTCGGCTCGATAGCAAGAAGCTTCAGGAGGCTCTCCAGTTCTTCTGTAGTCAGGGGTTCCTTAAGATAGTCACGGACAGTAGGTTGAATGCCATTGGCCCGCAATAACTCAAGGGTTTTTCGTGAAGTGGAACATTTGGGATTATGATAGATGATAATAGCCACTGTTCTACCTTTGTGAGGTTTCAACCAGGTTTCCTTGCTTCGATCATAGCCATGGCACCAAAGACCCTTTTGTCGTTGGGCACAAGCCCGGCCGCACGGAGAATATCATCCAGTTCTTCCGCGTCGAAAAACCTGATACCAGAAATCGGTTCCGAGGATTTCTCCAGCATCCGAAACAGCGGCTTACGGGAGCTTCGCGTGGTAAGCATAACCAGGTTTCCGCCAGGTTTGAGCAAGGTGGCCAAACCAATGGCAACAGCTTCTGCCTTTGGGAACAGATGAAATGCAGCCATGCATGTAATGTGATCGAAGCATGCGGTTTTACCGAACGGGAGCGCGTTCACATCGGCCCGGACATAAGTGATATTCTCAATGCTTTCTTGCCGGGCAAGCCTGGCAGCCTCTTTCAGCATTGGGACCGAGATATCGACGCCTATAATGTGGCCTGTGTGCCTTGCGCTCTCTCCCTTTATCAACTGGGCGAGCGGCCGGGTATAGAGTCCGGACCCGCAGGCAACATCCAGAGCCATTTCGCCAGGCCTTGCTCGAAGAAACCGGGTGGCATTTCGCATCTCGTCGTTAAATGTGAGGCCGGGTGACATGGATCTGATAAACCGGGGCCGCCACTGCTCTTCGTAGATTTTCGTTATTGGCGTCGCCTCCATGAATCGTTGTGCGAATGATGGTCTGTGATTCCCAAGGAAAAAATCCGCGACGTTTTCCCGCACCGGGTATGCCCGGTGACAGCTTGGGCACCGGATCTCGCCTTCAGTGAGGTGGCCCGAAACTGGGAGCGGCTTTGGGCCTGCTTCAAGGGTTTCATGCCCGCATGCGGGGCACGACAATAGTGGAAGCAACCGAATCAACATTTGGTGAAAATCATGGCCTGACGGGCGATCTGATCATCGGATGTATTGCATGGCCGTTTAAACTGGTTTGGCTTGAGCATGTAAACGGACGTAACTCCTTTGCATGATGTTAATTGGGTCACAGGCAGCTAATAGCGAGTCTGTTACGGTGGAATAGTTCAGGCACGGGGCGCAACGGTTTCCGCCATGTGCGTTCACTGCAAGTGCCTCTGGCCCGGACGGTACCCAACCCTTCTTCCCTCTACCGAGCGGTCGTGTTGAGCCACACGGCCGCTCACCCTTTATTGATCGCTTTCAATATCTCGGCATTTTGGGATCAATCTCCCGTGCCCATCGTTCAATTCCGCCAGCCAGAGACCGGACGTTTGTGTATCCTAACTCCTGCTTCAGGTGCGCGGCGGCATTCAAGGAACGGACACCGTGATGGCAGATCGTGATAACAAGCCGGTCATTGGGTATCTCAGCGGTTGCGTCGCGAAATTGCGAGAGCGGATGCAGCTTTGAACCAATAATGCGGCATATGTCGAATTCGTCGGCTTCCCTAACATCACAGAGATAGAGAGGTTCGCCGGAGTCGATCAATTGCTTCAGTTCGGCCGGCGATATTTCCCAGTCCTGTCTCATGGGTTACTTTGTCTTGGCAACATATGCGCCGTCCCAGTTTTCGGGTGGCGGTGCTACAAGGTATTCATTGGCCCGCTTGAGGAACACTTTTGCCGGGCCATCTTCGGGACGTATATGCAGCACCTTTTCAAAGAGAGAGGCTGCACCCTGGAAATCCTTGGAAAGATATTTTTTCATGGCTTCTTCCCAGAAAGGGAGCACTTCAACCATCGGCCCCTTTGTGGTGCCCCGCTTGCCGAGGAGTTCATATACCTTGACGGGTTTTGTCTTGCCTTTCACCACCAGATAGTCGAGGAAACGGCAATCGATGGCATCCTTTGCTTGATTGTAGGTCTCTTCCCCGATCATCAGGTAAATGCTGTATGCCTTGCACTGGCTTTCCAGACGGGCGGCAAGGTTTACCGTATCGCCCATCATCGTGTAGTTGAACCGTGACTGGCTGCCCATGTTGCCGATGACCATTGGACCGGTATTGAGACCAATGCGCATACGCACTTCCGGCAGCCCCTGCTTGTGCCACTCCGCCCGCAGTTCTGCGAGTCTCAATTGCATGTCGATGGCCGAATGGCATGCCCGGATCGCATGATCCTCGAATGGTACCGGCGCACCATAGAAGGATACAATGGCATCGCCGATGTACTTGTCCACGGTAGCGTCGTACTGATAGGCGATATTTGTCATTTCGGTCAGGTAGACGTTCAGGAAACTGACTAGCTCTTCCGGCTGCATTTTCTCGGAAAATGTCGAGAATCCCTCGATGTCAGAGAAGAAGGCTGTAAGGACTTTCTTCTCGCCGCCCAGTTTCAGTGCGCCGGGATCATCGGCCAGCTTTTTCACCATCTCGGGATGCAGGTAATAGCCGAATGCGCTCTTGATCTGGCGTTTTTCCTTCTCTTCTGTCGCATAGCGGTAGACCGTAATGGTCGTATAGGTTCCGACTGCGGACATCAGAGGGAATACGAGATTCAGCCACACGCCTTTCTGGAAGAAATAGAAATTCAGCCAGATGACCGCAACCATGGTGATCAGGGCGATGAACGCCCCCGAAATCGCCGAAAGCCTCGGCAGGAC
>CAZSFB010000401.1:0-2196 GCA_964606035.1 uncultured bacterium
GCGCCGCCCGCGAAAAACATCAGGACCGAAACAGGCAGGAAAATCTTGAGGGGTGAATAGAAAGTGGCGATCCGGAAGATAATGAGGAGAAACCGTACGCCGTCCGCCCACGGGCTGAGATGCGAGTTTCTCCGGCCGCAGCCGGGAGTGACGGGGACGAAACGGACGGGATAGCCCGACCGGATGATTCCGAGGGTGCCTGTGGTGGGCGAGGAAAATCCGTTCGGAAAAAGCGGAAGCAGCGGCAGAACCGCCTGTCTGCGGTAGAGCCGCATGCCGCTCGTGAGATCCCGCACCTGGATGCCGGAGACATAGGAAGCGAGTCCGTTGAACAGCCGGTTGCCGAGGGACCGGAGAAGCGGTTGGGAGCCGAGGGGCCGTTCGCCCACGGTCAGGGCATAGTCTCCGGAACCTTCCAGCAGGCGGCCGATCTCTTCTGGCAGGTGTTGCCCGTCACCGTCCATAACGAGCACCCATTCACGGGTGGCCGCCCGGACTCCCCGGCGCACCGCCGCGCCGTTTCCAAGAGCATAGGGGTGGCGGATCACCCTTGCTCCGGCCGTGGCCGCCAGTTCCCCGGTGCCATCGGTGGAACCGTCGTCCACAACAATCAGTTCCGCACCGGGGCAGGCAGCAATGGCACGACGGATAATCTCCGCCAGATGCGGAGCTTCATTCCGGGCCGGAATCACCACGCTCAGCGTCGCAGGCGTGGCCGGGGGACAAGTTCCAGTGGCATTATCCATTGGTGTCGGCCATCGTAACATAAAGCCGTGCATGGTGACCCGGGAAGAAGAGAACATTTGGCGACGGATTATTCTAATTTGATCAAGGACCTCCTGGCCGAGCTCAAGCGGCGCGGGGCACCCGTAAAAATTGATGACCTGGCCGCCGCCGTGGGACTGAACCGGTTTGACAAGCGTGCGCTTCGGGACCAGCTCGACCGGCTTGTGAAGAACGGTGAAGCCGTGAAGGTGGGAGACAAGCGTTACCGGTTCCATACGCCGAAGCCGGAGCCAAAACCGGACAAGAGGGACGGCATTCCGAAAGCTGGCGGCCGGACTACCCCCGGCGGCAGGCAGGCCCGCAAGCGGGGCGGTAGCTCTGGTCCGGAAACCCCATGGGAAACCAGTCACCGGCCTTCTGAAAGAACCAGCGAAAAATATGGCGGCCGGACCGAAAGACGGCCCCGCCAAACGGGCCGTAGCGAGGTCCTGGTGACAGGCGTCTACGTCCAGACCCGGTCGGGGGTGGGATACGTGTCGCCGGTACCGGCCCGCAAGGACGTGCTCGATATCGTGATCCCTGAGGGGCTCCAGGGTGGAGCCATGCACGGCGACACGGTCCGGGTGGACGTGCGCGAAGGCTCCACCGGACGGCCCGTTGGCCGCGTCGTCGAGGTGGCTGAGCGGGGACGGCGGTTTATCGCCGGGATGCTTATGGAGCGGCGTGGCGAATACTACTGCGAGCCGCTGGATGAACGGATTCCACCGGTGCGGCTTGGAGAACTGGACCCGAAGTTCCGGAAAGAAACCGGTCAAGTCGTTCTCGTCTCGTTCGAGGAGCCGGAAGCCGGAACGGATGGTCCGTTACGGGGCGCAATCACCAAGGTGCTCGGGGATCTGGAGGATCCGGAGGTTCAGTTTGGCTGGATTGTGGCGGAGTTCCGGCTGCCGGAGGAGTTTCCCGCAGAGGCGTTGCGGGAGGCAGAGGCCTACGGCGACCGGATCAATCCGGCCGATATCCGGAGCCGCGAGGACCTACGGAACCTGCCGATTGTCACGATTGACGGCGAAGATGCCAAGGATTTCGATGATGCCGTTTATGTCGAGCGGCAAGGGCACGGCTACCGGCTGATCGTCTCCATTGCGGATGTCTCGCACTACGTCCGTCCGGGAACCGCTCTGGATGACGAGGCGTTTGAGCGCGGTACCAGCGTGTATTTCCCCGGCCGGGTAATTCCGATGCTTCCAGAAACGCTGTCGAACGAGCTCTGCTCGCTGAAACCGCACGTGGACAGGCTCACACTCACGTGCGAGATCGAGTTCGATGCTGCCGGAAACCAGGTATCGAAGAAGCTGTATGAATCGGTGATCCGCAACCATGAGCGGATGACCTACACGAAGATCCAGCAGCTTCTGGACGGGGTGAGCCCGGATCTGACAGCCCAGTATGCGGCGCACCTTGATCATTTCC
>CAZSFB010000401.1:2206-3122 GCA_964606035.1 uncultured bacterium
CTCGACCGGCGCATGAAAAACGGGGCCATTGATCTCGAGCTTCCGGAGATCCGGTACGATCTCGATGCCACGGGCAGGGCCGTCGGCATGTCACTGAAACCCCGGCTGTTTGCGCACCGGATCATCGAGGAGTTCATGCTTGCCGCAAACCGGGCAGTGGCGGAGGTGTTCACTGATGCGGAACTTCCGTTCGTCTATCGCATCCATGAGCCGCCGGATCCGGTGAAGGTGGATGCAGTGAACGAGATCCTCGCCCCGTTCGGGGTGCGGATCGACTACGAGGTGATCGTCCGCCCGAAGGATGTCCAGAAAGCCGCCGACCAGGTGAAGGGAAAACCTGTAGAACGGGCCGCGGGGATGATGATCCTCCGCTCCCTCAAACAGGCTCGTTATGACCCTTCAAATGAAGGCCACTTCGGGCTCGCATTTCAGGACTACACCCATTTCACCTCGCCGATCCGCCGCTATCCGGACCTTGAGGTGCACAGGTTGGTCCGCATGCTGCTCCGTAACCGCCAGTCCGAGATCCATGCGCGGGGGGAGAAACTGAAAGAGGTCTGCGCCCGGTCCTCCGAGCGGGAACGCCTTGCCATGACCGCCGAGCGGGCATTCCATGATATCAAGACTGCCGAGTTCATGCAGACGCACCTGTTTGCGGAGTTCGACGCGACGATCACGTCTATCACAAAGTTTGGCTTCTATGTTTCAATCGACAATTTCGGTGCTGAGGGAATCGTTCCCCTGGAGGGTATCGACACCGACCGGTACCGGCTGTCCGAGGACGGCTCGCATCTCGCCGGTGTGAAAACCGGGAAAACGTTTGCTGTGGGTGACCGGGTGCGGGTCCAGGCGGTGGACGCAAGTCTCTCGCGCCGGCGGATCACGTTCCGGTGGATGCGGACCATGAAGCGTGTGT
>CAZSFB010000402.1:0-3114 GCA_964606035.1 uncultured bacterium
TCAACAGAAACCGTACGTGTATTTCCCCTTCTTGGCGGCAAAGAACGTCACCGAATGGCCGCAGTCGGCGCACTGGAAGATGCCGTTCAGGGGCTTGGACACCCGGATTTTCTTTTCGGTTCGTCTGCCATCCGAGAGCCGCAGCTTGATCCGCTCGTGTGTTTCCCAGCCGATCAGGGGTTTGTGCTGGTAGTTTGTGACCAGTTTACCCTTGGCATAGAAAGGTCCGGCGAATACCGGATCGACGAGCCAGCGGTGAAGGGCTGAACGCGAGATTGGCCGGTTCTGGTAAGTAAGCCCGAGCCTTTGGGCCTCTTTCACCAGCACATCAAGCGAAAAATTGCCGGTGGCGGCGATTTCGAGCAGTTCCCTGACCAGAGGGCCCTGAACCGGATCAAGTTCGATACCGGCACGAGGCACCTTCCGGTAGCCCGGCGGGGCCTTGTAGCTCCAGTAACCGAGATTCGTCTGCTGGCCGATGCATGATTTTACGCGGGCCGACAGGTGGCGAGTTTCGCTCCGGGCAAAAAGCCCCATCATCTCGAACCGGTCCCATTCGGAAGGAGTTGCATCCGCATGAAGGTGAAAGTGGTCTAGCGCCGCATGGAGGTGCTTGCCGTGTTTTTTCACCAGATCTTCCAGCCGGGCATGGTCCCAAGTGTTCCGATTCGAGCGGTCTATCTTGTAGAAAATGAGGTGAATAGCATCCCTCGAAGCGGCAAACTCTTTCAGCATCGCCCGGAACTTCACCCGGTCGTCATCAAAGGTGGCCGTTTCGGCCACTTCCCATGTCTTGACCAATTCTAGGCCGTTACTGGCGCAATAGGCCCTGATCGATTCGGTCTGGAGGCTTAAGGATATCCCACCCCGCGCCTGATCCTCGGAGCTGACGCGGGCGAAGCCAAAGGCCTTTCTGGATAACATTGTCATTAAGAATCTGCCTCCCGGTTAACCTGCTACCATCCGGCAGTTTCCGCGAAACGTCAACCGGTTTTTCTCGTTTGTTTGGGAAGTGCAGCATCCTCCCGGCGCATCCCGTTGCGTCCGTTACGGATATCCTGAATCACTTCAAGCAGTTCTCTGACCCGCTGGGATGCTTCACCGGTTTCCTTTTCCGTCGGCACCCGGCCGGTCACACGGGCCAGGGACCGACGAAACTGGTTCTGATCGGATTTCATGTGACACCAAGCGGCAGGAATCGCCTGCCCGGTACTCGCGTCCCCGCTGCGGGAATCGCCCGTGACCTCTGGTGCTTCGGTTTGGCGCTCCAGTGCCTGGAGTCGCGCTTTACTATCCGTTCTCCGGCCTCTTCGGCCGGATTTTGAACCGGTAGCTCTTGCCCGCCTTCACGATCATGCACCGGGCTCCGCCTCTCATGATCTCTCCGGTGATCGAACACTCGAAGAATCCGTGCTCAAGCCCCTCCCTCACCACCTCGACCAGTTTCCGGGTGGCGGTCTCCAGATCGGCGCTGTCCAGTTCGGGGTTCTGACGCGGCATGGCGTTATCTCTTGAGTCAGGCGGGGGTGAGTTTGCGGAATTTGAGCACCGGAACCAGCCCGATGGCGTCTCGCCTCACCTGGAATTTCACCAGACCGCTCCTGTGAAGCTCGGCGATGATCTCGCCGAATTCATCACCAGTGATGAAGTAGCCCTTGCTCTCAAAAGCCTCCTTCACCTCCCGGATGAACCGGCCAGCCTGCGGATGCCCGTTCCAGCGGTCCAGAAGAACCTGATAGACGGTCCGGGCGGCGGGAGAGAGCGGTTCATCACTTTCCACGGGGTTTTCTCCTGACCCATTCAAATGGAAGCGAATAGACCTCCATCTGCCGGGCGGTTTCGCCGCCGATCTCTATCGTCTTTTCCTTCCCCGTGATCCTCGCTCCGTCCTTATGGTAGATGCACAGGTATCCCATGAACCGCTTGCCGGTTTTAGGCCGTTCCAGCTCGCCGACCCACATGGGGTAGTACCCGGCCTCGAAATACCCCCAGAACCGGTCCAGCAGCATCGGGATATCCTTTTCACGGGCTCCAAGCTCGACGAGTTTGTTGGCGATCTCCGCCCGCAGGAGGTCCTTTTCGGTCCACCAAACGGGGGTGCGAGGCCTGCCAGTCCAGGAAGCCGGGGTGGCGTACCCGGCCCGCATGAGGCGCATGAGTTTCGGATAGCTCAGGCCGAGTTTCTCGGCGGCGGTCTCGCTGTCTACAGCGTCTTCAGGAACTTCGCCGGGGTATGTCAGGTCCGGGTTCATAGTTTCACCACTGAAAATATAAGGCACCGGCCAGATAATTTCAAGTATGAAAGCAAAAAACTTCGATTGCGGATGCAGGCTCAGGTTTCAACCAGCGCCGTCCCACGCGCGTACCTGCGAACACTGTGTTCCCATCGGGTTCACCCCGGAATTACGTCGCCTCTCGCCGGACTCACACAGGATGCACATCCACGCTTACTGCCGTGCGCGTGAACTGGGGCCACCGTGCGCGATCCAGGCGTAAGGGATCATTACTGCACTA
The DNA here is from genome assembly GCA_964606035.1 of uncultured bacterium. Taxonomy (GTDB): domain Bacteria; phylum JAGRBM01; class JAGRBM01; order JAGRBM01; family JAHCIT01; genus CAZMGV01. The sequence continues at coordinate 2,515 of CAZSFB010000402.1, forward strand.
CGCCGCAGCATTTTTTGTATTTCCGGACGCTTCCGCAGGGGCAAAGGCCATTTCGGCCCAGACCTTTTCTCTCCTGGGAACCGGTGCTGTCCATGCCCGGCCCCGGCGCTCGAGCCAGAACGTGTTGATGTTACAGACGGCGGGATTGATCTGGTCGACCAGACGCTCGTGAAACAGGTGCGGATCCGGAGATTTTCCGGCAGCGTCACCCATGGCCTTCAGCCCTTTGCCGGTCGTGAACATGGATACATGAATGAGCCATTCCCTGCCTTTGGCATCCTTGAACAGTTCGAGCCACGGGTCCGGATCCAATTCTGTAACACCGAGCATGAAGCCCGTGCACCACTCTTCAGTGATCGTGCATTCTTTCCCGTCCACGGTACGGACGTAGAAAAGTGGTTCGAAGTCGTCAGGCGTCTCCCGGAACTGCTTCCCGATGGAGTTCATATGTCGGAAGATGAGCGACATGATCCTTTGGGCCTGCTCCAGACTCGCATATCCCGCTCCCTTCGGACTGCCCCAGACCAACGGCATCCAGCGGCTCGGCTGGATGAGGTTTGGGCCGATCATGATGGCTGTGAGGAAACCGTCGAACATGGA
>CAZSFB010000403.1:0-3109 GCA_964606035.1 uncultured bacterium
AAGCTGAACGGGATCAGACCCCTGCACTACGACATAACCTGGAACGTCCTGTGAAGGTTGCGGTGCCGGGGCCGGAGTGGATTCCACCACCACAGGTGAAGTCGGTTTCGGTGCAGAGATTGCGCCACCGAGCCGTCCGGCGAGATATCCGACGATCTTCTCGATGGTTGGATAGTCACGGAGCTTGAGGTTGGGATCCTTTTCGAGACCATAGTGTTCGCGGAGGGCCGCGAATACCTCCGCCTGCTTCACGGTGTCGATTCCGAGATCGGCTTCGAGGTCGAGGGTGCGTCCCAGGTCGGCTTTCTCATAGCCGGTCTGGTCGGCGAGGATCTCGATGATCTTTTCCTCGATAGCACTGGCGTCAATAGATACATTGGCGGCCGGGACATTGGCTGCAGTCTGACTTTGAGTATCTCGCACAATATCCATTGTGTGAGGGGCCGTAGTGACCGGAGCAGCGAGCGGTGAGATTGCCGGGGTAGACTGACCCGCAAGGCGCCCGGCGAGATATCCGACGATTTTCTCGATGGTCGGATAGTCGCGGAGCTTCAGATTTGAGTCCTTTTCGAGACCGTAGTGCTCGCGGAGGGCGGCAAACACTTCAGCCTGCTTCACGGTGTCGATTCCGAGATCGGCTTCGAGGTCGAGGGTGCGTCCCAGGTCGGCTTTCTCATAACCAGTCTGGTCGGCGAGGATCTCGATGACTTTCCCCTCGATGGCCGGTATGTCGGCGGCCATTTTTGCTGTTCCACTTGTGGCGGGGGTGGTAATTGCTACGGGAGCCGCCACGGCAGTCTGGCTCTGGACGGAAACCGTCATTTGGGACGCCTGTGAAGGGATATAGTCCGGCTGCCCAGCTCCAGGCGCATATTCCTCGACAATCACATGGAAATTGGTCCCACCGAACCCGAAGGCGGAGACCGAAGCACGCCGGGACATGCCATCCGGCGGATTCCAAGGACGTGCCTTGGTGTTCACAAACAGGGGTGAACCCTCGCCCAGTCCGGTGCCGTCAGCCGGGCTTTCAAAATTGATGGAGGGTGGCAACGTCTTGTAGTGAAGGGCCAGAGTCATTTTGATGAGCCCGGCCGCTCCGGCTGCAGACTTCAGGTGGCCGATCTGCGATTTAACCGAACCCACAGCGACCGAGTGCGGTTTCGCGCCGTGCTCTGTAAACCATTCCTTCAGCACGGTGGTCTCGGTGGCATCGCCAAGGGGGGTTGAGGTCCCGTGGCACTCGACAAGGGTGACGGTACGTGGATCGATGTTTGCCATCCGGTAAGTGCGCTCGATCGCCTTACGCTGGCCGGCGGGTGATGGCGCAGTGATGCCGCGGCCAGCGCCATCACTTGAGGCGCCGACGCCGCGGAGGACGGCATATATCTTGTCTCCGTCACGCACCGCGTCGGAAAGTCGCTTCATGACAAGAATGCCGACGCCTTCGCCCATGACAAAACCGCTGGCACGTTTGTCGAAGGGCGCCGAGATTTCGCTGGAGAGCGCTCCGACCTTGCAGAACTTGATATAACTATCTGCATCCATTCCGCGGTCAACGCCGCCGGTGACCGCCATGTCGTACTCACCGGCCAGCAGTCCAAGAACGGACGTGTGGACGGCGGCCAGGGAAGCGGCACAGGCCGCGTCGCAAACGAAATTGGGTCCCGACAGGTCAAAAACGCTCGCAATACGGCCCGCGATGACGTTTGGAAGCTCGCCAGGCATGGAGCCTCCGGTGATTTCGGGGAGGTCTCCGAGGAACTGCTTCGAGACGTTTTCCGTGATCTGCCGTCTCTGCTGTTCCGGAAGCGACGCCCAGGCAGGATCCTTCTCCAGTTTGGCAAGGATCATGGGCAGGGCGAGCCGGTAGGCATAACGGTGTGTATTTTCACCACCCTGCGAATTACCGACGATCACCGCGCAGCGGGACTTGTCGAACGGCTTGCCGTTGAAATAACCAGCGTCCTGCAGGGCTTCACGGACCGCCAGAAGGCTCACGCGCTGGGCGAGATCCATCGTAGAGGCGACGGACGGAGGAATCCTGAAGGATTTGGAGTCAAATTCCGGGTCGTCAATGAAACCGCCGATTTTGGAGTAACTTTTGTCAGGGGCATTCCGGTCGGGGGAATAGAACAACTCCTTGGACCAGCGGCCATCTGGAACCTCCCGGATCGAATACTTGCCGCCAGTGATGTTGCGCCAGAACTCGGCGATGTTGTTCGCATCAGGGAAGATACCGCCAAGGCCAATGATGGCAACTCCCTCGCCGGACGATGCGGCAGGAGTCCTTGCCATTGGCTGGTCCCCGGTCACTTGAGGTGAAGGCTGTGAACGTGGCGCAGGTGCAGAAAGTTCAGCAACTCGCGCCTTCAGGGCCGCTTCAGCACGTACCGTGTTGTCGGCGACGACTTCTGGAATGGTTGTAATTTCCCGGCGAAGTGCCGCACACATGCCGACATGGAAAAGTCCGGCTTCGGCCTGCTCCGGGCTGCTTAACTCGACGAAACGGACGCCACCCTCAGGCTTTTTCTCGATCCTCTGCTTTTTGGACGCCGCCCTCAGGCCGCCCAGGTTGTCGTTTTCATAGAGGTGCTTGCGGTGTTCAAGGCTCTCGCCCGCCTTGATCCGCTCGTATTCCTTTTCCCGGATGGCGAACAGCTTGGGAGTTGGCGCCATGCGGGCCGGAGTCATGACCGAGTCCCCGATGGTCTCTGTGCGGTCCAGTTCCAGGAGCACCTTCTGGTACATGGGCGAGGTGGCGCCGGTCTCGACAGCTTCCTTGGTAAACAGGAACGCTGTGCCCATCTGAATGCCGAAGGAATGTCCGGCTTCCTGGGCACGGGCAACCAGTGCGGCGGCCATGGCGGCACCTTTTGCATTGCCGAAGCCGCCGGCCAACACCACATTGGCCTTACGGTCATTGCGGGTCACGAGTGCCTGTATGACGCTCTGCCAAAGGACATACGAGGTGAGTTTTCCGATGTGGCCGCCGGCCTCTGTGCCTTCGAGAATGAAATCCAGGTGTCCCTGATCCATCGCGCTGACAAGGAGCGTGTGAACCGGGGTGTGGAGAAACGACCGGATACCTGCACCGGTAAGGTCGAGGGCC
>CAZSFB010000404.1:0-482 GCA_964606035.1 uncultured bacterium
CCGAGGAGACGATCCGCGACTCCATCGAGCTGAACCGGAAGATCCGCCCGAACCGGACCATCGTGACCATTTTCACGCCGTTCCCCGGCACCTCCCTCCACCGGGAGGCGAAGGCCCAGGGAATCCTCCGGCAGGACACCGACCCGAGCTACTTCGACGAAAACAGTTTTCTGGACCTCAAGACCATCAGCCGGGAGCGGCTGCTGGAACTCTACCGGGAGTTCGTCCGGTCGGGGATCGAGATCGCCGAGGCCAAGTCGGTCCGGGGCTACTACGACCTCCTGAACCGGCGGAGCGAGGCGGCCATCGTCACGCCCGACCCGGCCTATGTCTATGTGGCCGCGCCGAAGCTGGTTTACGAGGAGCGGCGGGCCCTCTGCGCCCATCCGCCCACACGGCTCATCTACCGGATCAGGGTGCGGCCCGGGTCCAGGTTCCGGTTTGGAATCGGCATCGCGCCGGATGACTGGGACCGCACGGAC
>CAZSFB010000404.1:492-3061 GCA_964606035.1 uncultured bacterium
TGCGGTTCCGGGTGTTCGCGGGCGGAAGGTTCCTCCGGTCCACGCTGTTCGACCGGACGCTCCGGCCGCAGGCCGTTGCGGGGGACCGGGCCTGGCACCATTTCGACCTGGACCTGTCGGCCTTTGGCGGGAAAACCGTCCGGCTGGAACTGCGTACCGATGCCGCCGGGCGGTCCGACTACTGTTCGGCCTTCTGGGCGGAGCCGCATCTGGCGCTCGCCACCGACCCCATCAGCGGCAAGCTCGACAACTGGCAGTCCGAGCCCCGGTCCGTCCTGAATGGAGCGGCGTAGGCGATTCCCGGCCTCTGCCTGCCGGTGGGCTTCCTTCTCCCGTTCCAGGGCAAGACGGTTGGCGTGGAACCGTTCCCGCTGTTCGCGTTCAAGGACCCGCTGGAGAATCGTCAGTTGCCGGCTCATGGCCCTGAACCGGACATGGGCGGGGGTGTGAGGGCCGCTCCAGAGGAGAACATTGGCCCGCATGAGCCGCACCTGCTGGACGTACCAGTGGGTGGCAGGGATATTTTCCCCCTGTTCGAGGTTCTGCTCGATCCGCCCCAGGTCATAGAGGGCTGTCCGTCCCAGGTCGGTGAAGCTGTCTCCGCCCGGTGCGAGATACGGGTCCCCGGCCGGTGTGACGGATGCGGAACTGGGGTGCATGGGCTCCACGGCGGGGCCTCCCTTCCTCACCGTTCAGGATGTGGAATCCCGCAAGGCCGAGTCCAGAGCGTGAGCCAGGATGGGCCCAAAAAGGCCAGGATGGGCCAAGATGGGCCATGGTGGACCCTTCCAGAGAACACCTGGAGGAGCCGGAAAGCAGGCCGTTGTTGATATAAAGGTCAATAGACTTTGAGCAGGCAACTGCCTGGAACTCCGGGGTTTTCCTGAACCATCCCTCTGATCCCGACCGGTCGTACGGGAAACCTCAAAAGGGGTGCTTTTTGCGCGATGTGTTCTCTGGCCTCCTGCCGGAGGCGGGATTCCCAGGTTGACGCAGGGAACTGCTTTCTGCGGGCCGCCAGCGATGGCGGCCCCCGCTTCTCTTTTTTCCGTGCCCCCGCGCCGGGGCTTGCCGCCCCCCGCGTCCAGCGGCTTAACTCCCGCGCCATATGTCAGACTCGGCGAAACTCCCGGAACCGGTCAGAAGCATCACTCCCGAAACCCCCGTTGCCGACGTGGCCCAGCGGCTCGCCCAGGCAGCAAATGCGCGCTGGAGCGTGTGGGCGATCTCGCCGATCCAGGGGGATGCGAGCGTGCGCAAATATTACCGCGTGCATCTGGAACCCCACGAGGGGGTCCCGTCCACGGTGGTCCTCATGCAGATGAACAATGTCGGAAGGCCGCTCGGCTCCGAGGAGGCCACCGAGGGGGAGGGGCCGGCGGAGGACCCGTTCTGCTCCATGGACCGCCACCTGCTGAGGGCCGGGGTGCTGGTGCCGGAGATCTATTTCCAGGCGGATGCGGTCGGGTACCTGCTCATCCAGGATTTCGGGGACCTGAGCCTCTACGGATTCGTGAAGGACGGTTTCAACTTCAAGGGGGAGATGGCCTACGAGGCGGCCGTGCGCGTCATGGCCCGCTTCCATGCCCGGGGCTCGGACCGCTCTCTCGGCGACTGCACCGGTTTCCACCAGCAGTTCAGCGAGAAACTGTTTCTCTGGGAGTTCGACCATTATCTCGAATACGGCATCGAGGTCCGGCTGGGGAAAAAACTCACGGACGGGGACCGGGAGAAACTCGCATCGGTGTTCGTGCCGCTCGTGAAGCGGCTGTTTGCCGAGCCGCAGGTGCTCACGCACCGGGACTACCACTCGAAGAACCTCATGGTGCTGGAGGACGGCCGGATCGGGGTGATCGACTTCCAGGATTCGCTCATGGGGCCGGATGTCTATGATCTCGCATCGCTGCTCCGCGACGCCTATGTGACCGTGCCGGAACTGCTCGTGGACCGGCTCGTCAGCATTTATGCCGAGACCCGCGCCCAGGAACAGAAGGGGTATGTGCTGGACCGGGAGAAATTCTCCCGGCTTTTTGTGGACCAGGCGATCCAGCGCAACATGAAGGCCCTGGGCCGGTTCGTCTATATTGACCGGGTGAAGAACAATCCCGGCTACCTGCCGTTCATCCCGAGACTCCAGGGGTTTTTGAAGACGAACCTCACCTCGCGGCCGGAATACGCCCCCGCGTGGGAGGTGCTCTCCCGGCTCGACCCCGAACTGGCCGGGGCGTGAGGCCTAGGTGGCCGCCGGACGTTCTCCGGCCATCACGCGGCCTTTTTCCCCTCTGGCACAGGTAACGGAACGTTACACGTGCGATGTGGCATCACCTGCCGGTGGCATGGACCGGTAGCATGGAGGTTTTTGCTTCCAACGCGCGCCGGGGTTCCGGTATAATGCAAAAACATGCGGGGGTTACGGATGGGGTCTTCGGGGGGCCACAGCCATATCGTCCAGGCGCAAGCGACGCTTCTCGGCCTCGCCAAGCGGAACTGGACCGATGACAGTTCCATGGAGGCGTCGCTCGCCGCCATTACCGAGGCGGTTTCCCGCGAGATTCATGTGCCCCGCGCC
>CAZSFB010000405.1:0-3059 GCA_964606035.1 uncultured bacterium
TTTCCAGACCTGTATCTGAAGCCGGTCCAAGGGGCCGATCAGGTAGGGAGGGGCTTGCTTTTCCTCGGCAATAACAGTCGTCCCGCCGGCAGACAGGAAAAGTGCGATCAGGACGGATGGAAGCAGGTGCCGCATGTATAAAGTCTAACAGGCCGATATTACTTTGTTTTTTATGAATCTGGAAGCGGATGCCTAGAGTGTCAGCTTCAGGCCAACAGCGGCGGAATGGACATTGAAGCTGTTGTTTTCAAAGCCTTTTGAGTAGCCATAAGAGATCCGGCCCTCGAGTTCTTTCCGGAACCGGTAGCCCAGACGGGTTTCCATGTTAATATTGCTTGCATTGGGATCTGCCACTGCCCCTGGCAGGGGGACAAGTACCGTCACCCGGGAATAGCTGACGGAGGTCTCCCACGAAACCTTTGGTGTCATCCGGAAGTTGTACCTCCCGGCGGCGTTCAGAAACCGCACGGCATTTCCTCTCGTATCCACCCGTTCCGAATACCCAAGGTCTGCGTAGAGGCTCAGCCGGGAGCTTGGATCCCATTTCAGGCCGCCATTGGCCGTCGGCGAGAAGAGAGTCTTCGAAGCGACCCAGGTTGTCGAAACGCCGGCGGCCAGCTGGGCCTCAAGCCGGGGTCCGGTCCGGTAGCTCACCTGTGCCCGCGTGGAGGAGGTGGAGAGGGTGTATAGGGGGACTGCCGGAAACCCCGTGAACTGGTCGTAGAACCTGGTCTGATTGAAAGCCTGGATGAGGTTGAATTTCAGCCGGGCACTTACCCGGCGTTCATAATCAAGACTTGCTCCCCACTGGTAAGAGTCGTTGGGAAAGGAGAGCAGTGTTGTGGCTTCAAAGTTTCCGCCGAGGTACAGGCGATGCCGTCCGGCCAGCGGGAAGGTATAGGTGATGGTCCCTCCGGCCTGGTTCACGTTGGTGAGGTTCGCTGGTGTGCCAGATGGCTTTGAGAAGTCGATGGGCTGGCTGGTGAACCGGTCAGTAATGGTGATCTGGAATCTCCGCCCGAGCCGTGTGGAGACCGACGCACGGCTGTACGCGAAAATCTTGTTGAGCTCCGTGTGGGTGACAAATGTGAAGGCGGTGATTCCGCCTTCCAGCGACAGATCACCGAAAGCCACATCCGGCCGTACGCCGATCCGGGGCTTGTAGACGCCATAGAAATCCCCGTCCGGACTGGAATTGGCATAGTTGATATTGTTCGTTCCGTATCCTTCGGTGGTAAGGGAAAATTCCCAGAAGGAACTGTCGTAATCCGCCCGGGCCATCACCGGGAGTGAAGCCAGAATCAGTGCTCCTGTGGCCAGGAGCCGGGCAAGGAACCTTCTCGGTGGATCGTAAGGCAATGGAGAGGGCTTCAGGGTAGTGCCGCGGGCGTGTAGGGGCTGACGGGTGAAACAAAAGTTCCCGGATCATTCAGGACGAAATCATCAAATTCCGGGGGTTCGTTCTTAAGGGGATTCATGCTTCCGTCCGATCCGAACAGCGAATCGCGGTCCTCCTGCCGGAACAGCTCCATCTGACGGACAAAAGCCGCATGTGTAAGATTGGCGGCAAGGCCTCCTTCATCAACGGGTTCCATTGGCGCGCCTTCTTTAAGCCCGGCACCCTGTGCGACCTGGTAGTAGGCGGAAGTATTTTCCTGCTTCTGCTTCAGGGAGATGCCGAAGAATTTCAGGTTGGGGCCGGCCTGTACGGTAATGTTGTTGATGCCCTTGGCCAGTTCCACGGTTCCAATGGTGACCTGGACAGGGCTGTTGTCAGGGGTCCGGACTGATGCGCTGCCCGCCTTACAGCCATTGACGAACCACGATGGCTTTCCAGTGCCACTTATGCTGGCCTGGATCTGGTAGAGCCCGGCACGGGGTGCCGTGACCTTGAACCTGATCTTGCCCGAATCACTGCCGGTGGCCGTCTTGTTAAGGGCCACCCCCTGGAGTTTCTCGCCCCTCTCGTTGACGGCACTGACGGGGCGGATGGCACCGGCATTTGACACCGACTGTTCGGCGGGAGCATTCGTCCCTGAACCCGGTAGGTCCGGCAGCCGGTAGGCGATATCCAGCACCCGGACCATGGCGGTGGTTTTCTCGCCATAGGTCAGGGGGGCGTTAGGGTCACCGTTATTCACTGGAAGAATCGGGTTCATGCAGGGGGTTTCCACATTGATGTCGCCAATGGACCCACCAGGCGGAAGACTCACCCTGAGCTCATGGGTTCCCGCTTTCAGCCTGAAGGGTGGAGCCTCGCCGTTTCCGGTCCCATCCTCGCGGACAGCCACGGGGGCCTCTCCGTTCAGTGACCAGATTTGCGTTCCACCTTTGACAAGCGCTCCGATTTCAACCTCTCCCGACCGGCTGGTAGTGAAGCGGTAGATTACTGAGGCCGCAGTTCCACGGGCATGGAGATAAGTCTGTGGCTTTCCACCCACGAGCGTGACTCCTTCGCGGATATTTGGTGAAGCGTATGAGTAATTCGCGGGCTTGATATTGATCTGGTTGTTGCCCTGGAGCAGACGGATCGGATCGCCGTTCCCATGCTCGGCATCGGGCTCCTCAAGTCCGAGTTTCTTGATCAGGTTTTTTGCAAAGTCCCGCCGGCTGACCAGTCTGGCAGAGGTTTCATTTGTCTGAAGGAAGCCCGGGGCTTGGGCATCGGCGGAAATTGCCGAGAGCAATACTCCAGCAACCGCCATAAACGAAAAGGTATATGAGTGAGATCGCTTCATCACAACAACAACTGGCAGACAACCACCCCGTCAGGCGGGTGATTGTTCCAGACCGCCCGACTGGCCGCGCCGTCAAGCCTAAAGAATAGTTTGATCTGGATGGGGGAAACGTGCAATAAAAAACATCAAAAGTTTTCCATAGTTACGTGATTTCGGACACGTGCGGATCGTTCCGGAATGAAACTCTCGGTGGAGAGTCACGTAAGCAGAAGGGGAAGGACAGAGCGGTTGGCAGATTCGTCACTGATAGAAGGCCTCATTGAGGGGCGAGCAAAGGCAGAGGACCTTTCCGGGCAGGATTTTTCGGGTGCCCAGCTTGCT
>CAZSFB010000406.1:0-3056 GCA_964606035.1 uncultured bacterium
GCGACGGCCTGAAGAGTTATGTGAACTTCACGCTCCGCCCGCGGCCCGACAAATACTACTTCGCCTCGATTATCTCGGACCCGCGAGGCGGCCGCCAGAAGACCACCATCGCCGAGCAAACCAACACCACGGTCACTCCGCTGCTCCCTGCATCCAATACGACAACTACCACCTCGCGCAACGAAAGCGGGCTCCGCTTTTCAATAGGTATCGGGAAGCGATGGGACTGGGTTGAAGTCTACGGCGGCATCCTTGAAAGCACTGGTGGAGCCGGAATCCGGCTGAGCCCCGACCGGTTCAACCATTTCTACTGGGAAACCGAAGTTTTTGACTTCACCCGCAAGGGAGCCTTCGGGAAGAAGCTGAATCCGAACCTCCGGTCGCGCGTCCAGGTCGACTTCTGGAAATATTTCTACCTGACGGCCGGTGTCGAGGACATCCTTCAGGACAACCGGAAGCCGATCCCGTTCGCCGGAGGCGGCCTGGCGTTCAGCGACGACGATATCAAGCCTCTGCTCGTTTCCAACTCCGGCGCGGGCGCAGCAATCGCGGCCGGGAAGTAGGTCATCAGATGACAAATCCGGCTCTCGAACCCACGCGGTTTATTGATTCGAGCACTCCCGCCCTGCGTGATTTTGCGGTGCGCCATACCGCCAGACTGAACACAGGCCGCGAGAAAGCCGTTGCCCTCTACTACGCCATTCGTGACGGGATCAACTACGACCCTTATTCCTTTGACGGTTCCATAGAATGCATGGTCGCAAGCCGGGTGATTGAAAAGGGACGCGGGTTCTGTGTCCCGAAGGCCATCGCCCTTGCCGCCGTGCTCCGCGCATCAGGGATTCCGGCCCGGCTCGGTTTTGCGGACGTGAGAAACCACCTGACGACCGACAAGCTGAAAAGCAGGATGGGTGGAAGGGACGACTTTGTCTTTCACGGATACACTGTTGTCCAGCTTGATGGCCAGTGGATCAAGGTCACACCGACATTCAACCTGTCGCTCTGCGAAAAGTTCCACGTGAAGCCCCTGGACTGGGACGGCACCGCCGATGCGCTTTTCCACCCCTTCGACACCGGAGGGCGCCGCCACATGGAATACATCCGGTATCACGGCGAGTTTGACGATCTTCCCCTGGAACGGATGATGAACGCGTGGCGGGATGCCTATGGATCTGGTGTGGTTGCCGGTAACTTTACAGGCGGTGACTTCGCTGCTGAAGCTGAACCCATCAAGGGCTAGAACGCCTCAATGCACCTTGTGGCAGGTGTCCACCTTGCTGCAGGTGGAGCAGCCCCCGCCGGTTGAACATCCGCAACCCGATCCGCAGCTTCCGCCGCCACAGCTTTTCACCAGTTGTTCCGGCAGCGCTGGCTCGCCGAACGAGAAGCCCCAGGATGCGAGTTCAGCCTCGGTACGGAAGGACTTCTGCGCACCGACCGGCTCATCACAGCCCAGACAGAAATGGACGATGCGGCCGCCACGGACCTTCGACCAGACGATCTCCTCGTCCCGGCAATGCTGGCAAAAGGCGGTTGGAAGCGCGACTGGCATGCGATGACGCTAGCACGGCTAAAGCGCCGGATCACCCCATATAAGGACCGGCGCGGTTTTTCCGGCGATCCGCAAGATTCCGAGCGAATTCGTCTTCGGTGTACCGTTCCATGAGTTCTCCGACCGAGCCATAGAGGGAAAGACGGGAAAGACAACGGAACGTCGGCGGCAAAAGACCAATTTTCCCGGCCGCAGAGGCCGAAAGAGCTTCGGACGGGCGCACCCAGACTCCACTGACCGCCTCTCCAGGGGCATGGCTCGCTTCCAGTTCCGGTCCGACTGACACGAGGAAGAACCGTGTGTCGAACCGTCGCGGCTGGGTCGCAGGAGTCACCCAGTGGTCGAAAAAACGGAGCCGGGCAGCCGGCAGGGCAATCCCCGCCTTGACGAGAAGTTCACGGAACGGAAGCCTCCCCGCCTGGACCTCGAAACGAAACTCCCGACAGATTTCTCCGAATTCTGCAGATGAGATTTCCGCACCATTTCGGGTCGCAATGATTACACCGGCCTCCTCGAACAGTTCCCTGAATCCACCAACCCAGAACGCTCCCGGGTGGATATCTTCAGCCGCGATTTCAATTGCTGCTTTTTGCGGGTCGAAGCCCTCCAGCCGGGTCAGCACCTCGGGCTCTGAATCCCCAGGATCAATGCGCCCTCCTGGAAAAACATGCATTCCGGGAGCGAACTGCATGGTCATCGGCCTCTCCGTCAGGAACGTTTCGAGCCCTGACGGGCTGTCCCGGACCAGCACGGTGCTGGCCGCCGGAAACGGCACGGCTATACGGCTTTCAGCCATCCATTCCCCGCATATTTAGGTATAAAATATCTTGACTCCGGACCCACGGCTGTCGATGATCCATTTCTCAAACAATTACCCTGCAATGCGCCCCCTTTTTTCCATACTCGCGCTGGCGGTCATTCCCGCCGCCCTCAATGCCCAAGCCCCCGACGCTGCGTTCCGGCCCCGGGTGCCTCCATCATCCGAACTAATCCAGATCAAGGGCGGAAGCTACCTGACGGGAGATGCACAGGGCGGATCCGGAGAACGGCCAGCCCGCCGGGTCAACCTCTCCTTTTTTCAGGTGAAACGCACCGAAGTCACCTCCTCTGAATACCTCCAGTGCGTAAAAGATGGCGCCTGCACCGAGGCCAGGGAATACGTTGATCGAAAGAATCCAGATTTCCCCGTGACGGGAGTCACCTGGTTTCAGGCGCGGGACTATTGCCTGTGGTGGGGTGGCCGCCTGCCGAGCGAAGCCGAGTGGGAAGCTGCCGCCCGGGGAACTAGCGGCAGAAAGTTCCCCTGGGGTAACGAATTCGCCTGGTCCCGCGGAAACTTTGCCGACGGGACTGCTCCTGACTTCGGCCGCGAGGACCGCTACGAGGAGCTTGCACCGGTGGGAACGTTCCCGCCCGGGGCCAGTGATCATGGGGTTGTTGATATGGCAGGAAATGCCGCCGAATGGGTCGGGGACTGGTTCGATGCCGGCTACTATGGACGCTC
>CAZSFB010000407.1:0-3047 GCA_964606035.1 uncultured bacterium
GATTGTCCGTCCGCGTTGCCGCCCCTGATGGTCAACCCATCCAGCCAGTTCCGGCTGGACAGCTCAACCACATGCAAGCTGTCACCCGCATCAAATCCGTTGCCATCGTTATCACCCGACAAGACAGTCAGATCCTGGTAGCCGCCACGCTGTGCGAACCGGGCCTCGGTCCCGCCGAAGCCGCCGAATACGTGTATATCCTCCGGCAGATACGCCACCGCGGAAGTATCATTAACTGCGCCTCGGTAGGTGCCGTACTGGATCCACACATGATCATATGGCCCGGCCGAATCGAGGATTCCCTGCAGGTCTGATGCCCGGTTCGCCCAGCTTGTGCCGTTGCCGGAACCTGTTGCAACTGGGCCCACATACCACCGCGTCGCCGGCACATAATGGATACCCATGTCGACAGAACCTATATCCGAATCGCTGCCAAGCGCCGTGGTCAGGTCTGTCCAGTCGGCAAGTCCGGCCGCCGCAAATGCGGCAGTAGCAGCAGCATTGTCGCCTGCATCCACACAGGCTGAGGTGTATATATCTCCCTGCGGCTGCTGTTTCAGGAAGAACTCACCCTGAAGGCCCCGCGTAAATGGATCATCAAGTTCGGGAATGGTGCGGTCTAGAGTGATGTTGCCCGCACCACCAATTCCCTGTTCGTTACAGCTGTACTCGACTGCTCCGTTTCCGAATCCGTCATAATCCACGTAGTCGCTCACGGTGCCGATGCCGGACTCGCGATTCCCCCAAAAGATAGAGTTCACGGCGTTCACGGTAGAACTGTCACCATAGGCGATGGCTCCCCCGGCCCCAGTGAAATCAGCATCAGCATCGGCAAGGTTGCCATTAAATACGGTATTTATCAGGCCCGCCATGCAGCTGTCATAGTGGAACATTGCCCCACCATCAGTATCAGCGGTATTCCTGTCAAAGATCACGTTGGTCCACGCGCTCGGGGTACCAGCGCAGATTACACCGCCGCCATAGTCGGAATAGTTTTCTTCCATAATCGAGTCGAATACATCTGCGCCGGTAGCATAATACAGATCGATTGCGCCTCCTTCCGTCCCCGCATGATTATTCGAGAACCGGCAGCCGCTTGCCACAAGACTGGCTCCATCCAGGGAGATGGCCCCCCCAGCTCCAGATACCGCCTCATTCCCCACGAATTCGCAATCTATCAATGTGGCAAGGGAGTTGCTCTCGATATACAGGCCGCCGCCATAGAAGCTGGCCGTGCCACCCTCGAAATCGGCATCCCGGAACACGACCTCCGAGCTGGACCTGACGTAAGCACCAGCGCCGGAATCAGCCGAATTGTTGCTGAACTGGGGGGAGAGCATGGTGACGCCGGTGGAGTTTTCTATAAAGAGGCCGCCACCGCTTCCACTCGCCGAATTGGATACCATGTCGATCCGTTCCATCCGGACCCCGCTGGAACTTTCAAGATAAATGCCTCCTCCATCTCCGCCAACCGATGCATTGAAGATACGGATTCCCTCAAGATGCAGGTTCTCGACCGAAGTCCCCGACAGCACCGGGCCTGCCACGGAATTGCCGTTGAAATAGGCTCGTTCCGAACGGTCGAGCTCGCTGTAGTTCAGCTCACCACCTGTGAAGCCGCCGATCATGGCCACTTCGCTCTTCAGCTGAAGCCAGGCACCTGCTCCCGGAGCACTATAAGCATCATAGGCAAGCCATACATGGTCTCCTGCGCGGGCGACCGAAAGGGCCGCCTGTGGAGTGGCCTTTGCAGTTGCCCAGGACAACCCATCGTTTGTGTCATTTCCACTGACACTGGAAACGTACCAACGGCGAGCCCGCAGATAATGGATACCCATATCCGGCAGCGCAGTTTCGGGATCACCATAAAACCCTGTAGTAAGATTTTCCCAATCCAGGCCAAGCGCGCCGTATGCCTCTTCCGTCCCAACAGTATCGGCAGCATCAACGCATGCGCTCGTGTAATCGTCACCATGCACCGTCTGGTGTAGATACACACGTCCATTGAGTCCCGTCCGAAAGGGATCGCCCCTCGCGGCCGTCGAGCCATCCAGCGTGATGTTTCCGGTACCAGTGAAACCCTGCTGGCTGCAGGTGTACCTGGCGTCCGGAGTCACCGGCCCCGCGAAATCAGACACCCCTCCAGAATCGGCATTTCCGTAGAAAACGCTGTTCCGGACGGATAGCGCCGCACCAGCACCATCAACATACATGGCACCGGCGCTTCCCGCCGCTGAATTGTCACGGAATGAGCCGTGCGCAATAGACACGGTTGAATTCACTACCGCTAGTGCACCACCGTCCCCGATGGACGAATTGCCATCAAAAACGGTATTCACGATAACTGCTTGTGAATTCATATCCGTTACGAAAATGCCGCCACCAAAGGTGCCCGGGGACAGCGTCTGGTTGTCACTGACCTGTGAGCTTTCGATCCTGAGATCACCCAGCGTCGCGTATAGTCCGCCGCCGTCGCTGCCGGCTGTCAGGTTATTCCGGATACGGCTGTTACGGATTGTCAGGACTGCATCGGAGGAATACACGCCGCCTCCAGCTGCACCGCCGGCACTGGTATTGTTTCTGATGTCCAGGCTGGAAAGCACAACCGGATACGCTGGAGTCGCATCGAGACGGACTCCCGCACCCGGTCCGCCGAAACCATTACGAATGGTAAGGCCGTCAAGAACGCCTTCGCCGCCAGGAACGAAGTAAACCACGCTGGTGGCATCGCCTACATTGCCACCACCGGAACTGTCCGTGTCTCCATCCAGCACCACCAACGAAGGATCAATCCATTCACCACGATCAGAAACCGAGTTTTCCACCGGAACCGTTCCGGCGAACCCGCCATAGATCCTGACAGGACCGCTCACGCTGATCACAGGCGTTCCAGGACCGCTGTAACTCTGGTAGGTTCCCTCACCGATAAACACCTGCCCTTTGCCGCCTGGAAGAGCCATCGCCTCATCCACGGCCACCTGGAGGTATCCGGCATTGTGCGCATCCGTCCATGAATTGCCCGACCCGTCACCGCCGATGCCGTCGCC
>CAZSFB010000408.1:0-3046 GCA_964606035.1 uncultured bacterium
GGGGTCTGGGCATGGGCGGGCCGCCACAGGCCGTTGCGCAGGGCGAAAAACGCGCCCGGGACCCCCAGAAGTTTCATGATCTGCCGCCTGCTGTCCTGCACGGGCAGCAAGTCTAGCCGGTTTTCAGGGGGAGTGGAGCCGAAGGGCATGAATGGACTCTCCAGCCTGCAAGGGATCAAACTGGACCGGTTGGTGGGTGGGACGGGCCGGTGAGCGTTCACAGGAATCTATGATGCAGTCGGAAAACCAGACGTCGGTGCTTCCCCTGGAATGGCGGGATATGGACCGGGATGACCCGGAACGGGCTCCGGTTGAAGTACCGGTAATGCTGCCTGAAATCCGGCTCCCATCATCAGGCGATGCGGGGCCGGTTTCCGTGGCTAACGCGTTCCTCGCTGCGAGCCGTGCGCTGGTGCGTAGTGCTCATGATGGCGGTGCATCGGGCCGGGCCGTGGCGGCCCTTCATGCCGAGATGGTGGACAGGTTACTCGGCTTTCTCGTCGAAGAGGCCGGAAAGGCCCTCGCGGCGAAGCCGAAGGCGTGGTGCCTGCTTGCAATTGGCGGATACGGCCGGATGGAGCGGAGCCCGCTGTCGGATATCGACATCCAGTTTCTCGGTGACGACAAGAACCCGGAGCCGCTGGCAAAGTTGGTTGAAAAGGTCGTGTTCTGGCTCTGGGATCTCAAGTTTGAGGTCGGTTACTCTGTCCGCACCCTCGCTGAATGCGAAGAGATGCTCCGAACTGATGAAACGGTCCGCACGGCGCTTTGTGCTTCAAGGTTTCTGCAAGGTGATCCGGCCCTTTATAAGGCCTACTCGGACCGGATCCTGAAAAAGGCCCTGCGGGCGGTGCCTGACCGTTTCGTGGAGCAGCAGTGCCAGCTGATGCGTATGCGGCATGAGAAATTCGGGGACTCGGTTTATCTGCTGGAGCCGAACGTCAAGGAAGGGCGCGGTGGCCTTCGGGATATTCAGGTGCTTCTGTGGCTGGGCTATGTGAAGTTTGGGGTCCACAGCCTGGAGGAACTGGCCGGTCGCGGGCTCCTGAACCAGACGGAACTCGTCCAACTCCGGCGGGCCCATGACTTCCTGCTCCGGACCCGGAACGAGCTCCACTACCTCACCGGGTCAGGAAAGGCTGACCGGCTGGGTTTTGAGCTGCAGGATTCGGTGGCGAAATATTTCGGCTTCACGGATGATGAGGGACGTCGTGGTGTGGAACGGTTCATGCGCCGTTTCTATCTCATGGCGAACACGGTCAACGACACCGTGATCCGGGTGACTGAGCGGATCACGGACTATGGCAAGTCTCCCACCATTCGTTCCCGGCTGAAGGCAAAATTCGGACGGCCGAAGGATGTGGGCGATGGCATTCGGCTCGTGCATGGTGAACTGGCTTTCATTGACCGCAGCGTGATCGAGCGTCGTCCGGCGGCGATGCTGGAGATATTCCGCCTGTCCCAGCAACTGGGCAAGGATGTCGCCCGGGTGGCCAAAGAGATGATCTACCTGAACAGCCTTTCCTCAGGGACAGACCTGTCGGGGGATCCGGAAGTGCAGTACTGTTTTAGGGACCTGTTCATCGGACAGAACCGGCTGTACCGGATTCTCTGGGACCTGCATACCCTGCGGCTCCTCAGCCGGATTCTCCCTGAGTGGCGGACTATCGCGTGCCACGTCCAGCATGACGCCTATCACGTATACACCACCGATGTTCACACGCTTTTCTGCATGAAGGATCTGAGGCATTTCGTGCTCGGCCATTTCCGGGCGGATTATCCGGAGTTTACAGAACTGGCCCAGTCCTGCCCGCGCCCCCATGTGCTTGCCCTTGGGCTCTTTTTCCACGATGTCGGCAAGAACATGGGCGGCAATCATGCTGTGAAAGGCGCCCAGAAGGCCCGCGAGGCATGCACCCGCATGGGGCTCCCGGCGCAGGATGTGGATGACATCGAATGGCTGGTGCTAAAGCATCTCGACTTTTCCCATGTCGCGCTCAAGCGGGATATCAACGACCCTCATCAGATATCACTTTTTGCAGCCATGTGTGGCCGTCGCGAGATGCTCGACATGCTCTACATGCTGACTGTCTGCGATATTCGCGGAACCGGTCCGGACCTGTGGACGGAGTGGAAGCATAAGCTGACGAAAAGACTGCATGAGGTTTCGGCGATGGCCATCGACAAGGGCCGGTATGATGAAAGCGATGTTCAGCGGGAAGTGGCGAAGACATCCACTTTTGTCATGAATCAGCTGGTAACGGAGTTTGACGGCCCGGCGATCGAGATGGAGCTGTCGCTTTTCCCCATGCGGTATTTCTTTGCCACTGGCGGAGAGGAGATAACCGATCAGCTCCGGTTCCTGCTGAAGATCAAGGGAGAATTGCCGGAAGACCGCCAGGAGGAACCGGCGGCGCCATTCGAAAAACGGAGTTTCAGAATGTACCGACGGGAGGTACCGGGTACTCCCTATCAGGAAGTTGCGCTGTTCACCCTGGATTCGAAAGGTCTATTCGCCAAGGTGACAGGCGTGTTCTCGGCACTTGGACTTTCCATCATGTCGGCCAACATCAATACCCGGCGCGACGGCACGGTGTTCGACGTATTCTGGATTCGTGATCCCTATGGCAAATACACCGACAACCCGAAGCTATGGGACCGTCTGGAGAACTCCCTTGATGAGGTGCTTTCGGGCCGGAAGAAGGTCGCGAACCTGCTGGTTCAGAGCCAGCGGGGCATGCGTTCGAATCACATCGCGCTGCAGACGCCTGTGAAGGTCAAGATCGACAACGATTCCTCGCGGGAACACACTATCATTGATATCACGGCGGGTGACCGGCAGGGGCTCCTGCATGCGGTTTCCCAGGAGATGACCGATCTAGGGCTCTCCATCCATCTGGCCAAAATCACGACGAAGAAGGAACGGGTCGACGACGCCTTTTATGTGACGGACATCTTTGGGCACAAGGTCCGTCACCAGAAACGCTTGACCCAGATCTGCAGCCAGCTGAAATACGTTCTGGAAGATACCGAAGACGACGATATT
>CAZSFB010000409.1:0-3045 GCA_964606035.1 uncultured bacterium
GATCAGCCGGTTTGACCTGTTCCGGCCGGAACTCCGGATGCAGGTCGAGGTATTCAACCCCAATGAATTTGATGTGGGAGCCCGCAATCTTGAATTCGACGTTCACGTTTACGGACGCCACGTGTCTCACGTGACGCCCGAAGTCGTGATCGACCTCAAGGCCGGCCAGTCCGACGTGATCGACTTCGATTTCGTGCTCGATACGATGAAGCTGGGCCTTGGCGGTATCGCCACCCTGTTCCGGGGTTCGGTCGAGCTCCGGATCGAGGGGGCATTCCGCGCCTACACCCCCTTCGGATCGTTCCCCGTGAAATTTGCAAAGGACGCCACCGTCCAGATTTCGCGCTGAACACTCCCGCCGTGGGAGTCAAGATTTGCCGCAGAACTTCGGCGGCCAGAATCCCTTGCGGGGGCTTGCCGGGCAGCCTGTCGAGGCGATATTTTTCGGACGTAAGGGATTCGGGTTGGTTGGATCGCGCGTGGCCTGAACGGCCCAGGGTGGAAGGTTCTCGACTATACATGTCCGTGGAGAATGGAAACAGCAACGGAAACGGCGTCCGCTCGGGCCGGGTGTTCGGCGCCGCCATGTTCAAGCCGGTCCCCTGCCTGGCGCAGTTCACGGTCGAAGAGGTGGACCAGCACCGGTTCCTGGACTGCGACAACTACGATGAGTGCCTTGACACCGCCGTCAAGCGGAAATGGCCGAATTTCACCTGCACCGAATGCCCGGTCTGGAATTTTCACCGTCGCGGGCTGCTGAACAGCACCGGGAGCAGCAGCGGAGATACCTGAACCGTTTCAGTCCTGAACCACGCCGACATACGGCAGGTTCCGGTGATTCTCGTTATCGTCGAGTCCGTACCCTACAACGAACGGATTGCCCTCAACCTCAAAGCCAACGAAATTCACGAGGTTTCTCAACTCGCCGGCATTCGCTGCAACCCGCTTGAACAGCAGCGACACACACCAGAGCCCTTCGGGTCTTTTCTGGAGCAGATGGCTCCGGAGAAACTTGAGAGACATGCCGGAATCCACAATATCCTCGACGATCAGAACCCGGCGGCCAGCAAGATTCAGGGAGGTGTCCGACAGCAGCCGGATTTCGCCCGACGACACGCGGTTCGCGCCGTAACTCGACACCTTGATGAAATCCATCCTGCAGGCACGGTCGAGCCTGCGGACCAGATCCCCCATGAAGATAAAGGATCCCCGGAGCACACCGATAATATCCAGCTCACCCGGTGGCAGGGTGCGGTTGATCTCCGCCGCCAGTTCCGCCACGCGCGACTGGATCTGCTGCTCGCTGTAAAGGGTCTTGATTGCGTTCACTTCCGTTTCACCTTGTCCCGCTTCAGCCTGAATCCGGCAGGAAGAAGCTGTTTCAACCGGGTCTTTCGAGTCTGGCCCGTACCCCGGTCGAGCACAATCTCCAGATCACTGAAGAATTCGTATAGAACCTGCCGGCACGCCCCGCAGGGATAGGGATAGTCACTTCCTCTCGCTGACACGCAGAGACGACGCACCCGGTCCGGAGCGGTACCGCCACCAACCAGCCGGAATACAGCTGCCCGCTCGGCACAGACCGTGAGCCCATAGCTCGCGTTTTCAACGTTACAACCCGTCACATAATCAGGCAGCCGTTTTCCGACGCCGGGTGCAAGTTCAAACGCAGCCCCAACGCGGTACCCGCTATAGGGGGCATAGGCCAGCCGTGCCGCCTTACGGGCGCTCACGATCAGGGGATCTGGGCGGGAGTTTTTCGACACGCAGGGTCTCCTCGATGAGCGCCACGAGGTTTTTCTCCGCCGCGGCGGCACGGCTTACAACCTCCTCGTGACTCAGTTTCGATCCACGACCGCCCGCAAAATTCGTGACTATGGAAAGCCCCAGAATCCGGAGCCCCAGATGTCGTGCCGCGATGGCCTCGATCGCCGTAGACATCCCGACAATATCCGCGCCGAGCCGCGCGAAAGCCCTTACCTCGGCGGGGGTTTCATAGGACGGTCCAGGCACCTGGATATAAACGCCCGAACGGAACGGAATCTTGAGCCGCCGCGCCGCCCGGCGGGCCGCCTTCTGCAGCCGGGCGTCATAGACCGAACCCATGTCCGGAAACCTTTCGCCCCATCCATCCCGATGCGGGCCGGTGAGTGGATTCTCGCCGGAAAGGTTGATGTGATCCTCGATCAGGACGATCCGGCCGGGTTTGCAGTCAGGGGTGAGTGATCCGGAAGCGTTTGTCAGCACAATCGTCCGGACACCCCACCTGGCAATGGACCGGACCAGCCGGACAACGGTCTCCGCCGGATGGCCTTCATAGAGATGCGACCGCCCCGTGGCCACCACCAGACCGTTTCCGCAAAAAACCGTCCCGCCATGCCCTTCCACTGACGGGACCGGGATACCCGGCATCTCCCGGAAAGGCAGTTCCCTCACTGCACCGGTCCCCGTCAGCATACGGGCCGCATTCGACTGGCCGGAACCCAGAATCACCGCCGTGGCCGGAGCCACGCCAAGCCGTTCCAACAGGACGGCGGCTGCGGCATCAACAGATTCAGACCAGTGGCTCACGTCCGCTACCTACCCCACGAGCCGCTTCAAGACCAATGGAACCTTCTTCGGCGGCCTCAGGCTGATGGCCGCAGCCTGGCCGAGTTGTTCGAGGGCCCGGTCCAGCCGCTCGCGCCCCCGGTAATGCAGTTCAACCACCGGTTGCCCCTTTTCCACCCTTTCACCATTTCCGCAGAGCACGATCGCGCCCGCTTCGGGAACGATCTGGTCAGTCCGGGCACTCCGGCCCGCACCAAGGAGCCGGAGCGCCTCTCCGAATCGCCACGCCGCAGTCCAGTCAAGATAACCGCTCCGCGGCGCCGTCCACACATAGGTTCTGTGCTTCGGGACGAGGCTCCAGGGCCTTTTCATCCAGCCGGTCTGGCCGCCCTGCTCCTTCACCAGCCGCTCAAGGCATTCATACGCCCGTCCCGACTGAAGCGCTCCCGAAAGTTTTTCCCCAGCCTCTGCTGCCGTCCGCGTAATACCGGCCAT
>CAZSFB010000410.1:0-3036 GCA_964606035.1 uncultured bacterium
TTGGCAGAATACGGGCTGTCAGACTATGACGCCGGGATCTGGTCTGGCGACAAGCTGTTGTCGGAATACTTCGAAAAGACAGCAAAGCTGGCGGGGGATGCAAAGGCCGCTGCCAACTGGATCCAGACCGAGATTCTCCGGGAAGTGAAAGATGTGGAAACTGATCTGCCGAAGGCAAAAGTCACGCCGGAAACGCTCGGCAGCCTGATCTCCCTCATCAAGAAGGGAACGATCTCCGGCAAGATCGCCAAGGAAATTTTCACCGAGATGTGGACTACGGGTGCCGATCCCGAGCAGGTGGTCAAGGCGAAGGGGCTGGTTCAGGTGTCAGACGAAGGAGCCCTTGCCAGGATCATCGACGAGGTGCTCGCAAAAAGTGCGGCCCAGATCGAGCAATACAAGGCGGGCAAGCAAAGCGTCTTTGGGTTTTTTGTCGGAGCTGTCATGAAGGCTACACAAGGAAAGGCCAATCCGGCAGTGGTCAACAAGCTGCTCAAGGAGCGGCTGGACAGTTGACACCCGGCTGGCTGGATGAATGAGGGGCGGGCATCCCGCCCCTTTTCCGTTTAGGATTGCCAGTATGCGTTCCCGCTGCTGTCCTACTGCCCGGACGACGAAGAAGGGTGTATTGCCTGCGAAGCTGTACCGCGGTGTTTTTGCTGCTGTCGTAGCTCTTGTGATGCCCGCCTGTTCGATCCCGGACAATGATTCACCTGCGCAATTGAAATTCGCACTGGAACAGGCCGGCTGGCACAGCGTGAGCACCGGGCGGGCCGGTTATGTCATCTCTCCAGGCGGGGTTGAAAGGTATGTCGATGGCATCCGGGGAATTCGTGAAAGCGGTGCCGCCAGACTCCATCTGGCTATCGGTCGCTTTCGGGCGGATGCGAACTGGTGGGAAGCAATCAGCGGGCAGGGCCCTGGAAACATCTCTTTAACCGGAGCCGGCCTTCTGCTGGACGGTAGTTTATTGGAACTGCTCCAGTCGGGGTTCGGCTGGACTGGCGAGACAGCCCACGCATTGGCGGAAATATTTTCCGGCGGCAGACGGACGGAAGAATCGGCTTTTGGCGCCACCTGGGAGATCGCCGGAAAGTTTGGTTCTGTCGAGCAGCCGGTGACCATCGAGCTTTCCGGAGTGCCTCTGGACAGCGGACCTGGTTTTGGCGCGGATCTATCCTTATCCCGGGATTCAGACCGCCTCCGTTTCGGAATTGTTTCGCGGCTGGAGGGGGCCTCGTCCGGAAGTTCGGCCGTTTTCAATGTTGAGATCACGCCTGACATCGGACCTGTGATTGGGCCAGTGTTGCTGAATCCGGAATCAGGCACAGTGGAACTGCTTGGGCCCGCTGACCTTTCGCTTCTGGTATCATTTCTGGTCCCTGATTTCCGGCTGCTTCTGGGCAAAGGCAGCTCTCTGAAGTTTTCCGGAGATGAGATCGATTTGACGCTGGAGGAATCTGAAGCCGGGCTCCCGGCAAAACTTTTGGCGAAAGGCCGTATTTCCCTGCACAAGTATCCTGATGGATTTGATGCAACACTGCGATCGGGACCTTATCCGGCAACGGTTGAATGGCGGAATGGACGGCTGGAGCGCGTTGTCCTTGAAGGCAAACAATCGACGATTGCATGGCCGGAACGGTCTCAGGGCGTTCTGGCACCGGCTGAGTTCCTGAATCTGTTCTGGGACAAGAAAACAGTGGATCTTTCCGGCCTGGTATTCCAGGAAGTCAGCATCTCGCCGGGCGGGTTCACTGCCAGCTGGGCTCCTCTCAGGACGCTGGCGGAAACCGTACCTCCATTATACGGATTTGCGTCCGCACGGGTATCTATTACCGGTAAATATACTGATTTAGACAGACGGATTTCGGTTGATCTGAAAGATATCGACCGGCCGCTCAGTGCATTCTCCATGCCAGCGTTGTCAGTCATGGATCTTTTGCAGGTGCGACAGCCCCGGGCTCTTTTCCAGACCCGGATACGCTCCTCCAGATTCGGTCTTGCAATGACGAAGGAAGGAATCCAGCGGGAACTCTGGGTCGACACGGACCGTTTTCAGCTCATGCCGTCCGGACCGTCGCGTTTTACACTGAGATTGAGTGCGAGCACAGAACCGGTCGCCGAGTTTCTGATCACAGGGCCGCTTCTGTCATCGAGGGTGGATTTCATTGCCGGTCCCTCCCGCCAGCGGTTCATGGAGTGGGTGGCTGAGGAGTTGAGGTAGCTGGCGCCGGCTGCTGTTTCACCCGGTTTTTCGGGTGGTTCGGATGGTCTTCCGGCCACTCGGGCATTGGCGGTGGTTCCCTTAGCCGCTTTCCCGGGGGCGGACCGCGCTTGATTTCAGGCTGGGCGTCGGGCGCCTTTTCTGGAGCGGGAGGCAACTCGGGCGCGGGAGGTTCAGGAACGGGTTCCGGAATTGGTTCTGGGGTTGAGGATGCGGTCCCTGTCGTTGAGGGATTACCCGGCAACACTCCTCTAGCCAGTTGCTCCTTGCCTTTCAGAATCGCACGGATTTCGTCATCAGTGACCCCGAGGTCCCGCAGGCTGTCTTCGGCATACTTTCGCCAGCGCTTCACATCCCGGTCAGGAGGCTCCAGGAGCAGATACCGGTTGTAGGCACCGATGGCCTCCGGTACACGGCGCATTGCCTGTTCCGCCTTCCCGAGATTGTACCAGGCATCGGCGTAGTTGCGGTCCAGCTCAAGGGCTCTCTTGTAAGATCGAATGGCCTCTTCGACACGTGCCTCTTCATGATGAACTGATCCTATATTGTAGTAGAGGGCCGGAATGGTTGGATCGATAGCCATGGCCTTTTCGTATTCGACCATCGCCTCCTGCAGGTTTCCGCTGTCATCAAGTGCTGTACCAAGCATGTTATGGTACTGGGCGTTACCGGGAGCGAGTTCCAGCGCCTTGCGGTAGTGGTAAATTGCCTGCGCAAACTGACGGTCATCCTGCAGGGCCCTGGCAAGCGCCACCAGCTTTTCAGGATTATTGGGTTCCTCGGCGGAATCCCGGAAGCGGGACTTGATGACC
>CAZSFB010000411.1:0-3025 GCA_964606035.1 uncultured bacterium
GGAAGGATCGCCTGATCCGGGTTGTCGTTGCACATGAACTGCATGACGTATAGCCGCTGAAAGTTTCGCCTGGACATGAGTTCACGGACTTCGTCAGGGACGGTGCCAAGATCCTCGCCAACGACGACCGCCCGGTTCCGGTGGGCTTCGAGAGCACAAATCCCGAAGAGTTCCTGGGCCCGGTAGTGGACATAAACCCCTTCGGTCGCAGGCGCTCCCTTTGGAATCCAGTACAGCCGGTGGAGCCCCATTACGTGATCGACTCTCAGAACCCTTGCGTAACGTAGATGATGTCTGATGACCTGGATAAAATGCTGGTATTGCCTGTCTCTGAGCCTGGCAGGTTGGAGCGGCGAAAAAACCTAGTTCTGTCCTGCGGCAAAAAAGGGGTCTGGCGGTGCTCCGGTATCGACGCCGTTGGCGTAAGAATCCTGCTCACGCCAGACGTCATAGCCATCTCTGTGTACCCCCACCGGCAGATCCAGGTACAATCCCACTCCGGAACCTTCAGCCCGGGCCGCGGCATTCTTCAGCTGATCATGGGCAACCCACTGTGCGTAAGCATAGAAATCGCGTGCTTCGATCTTGTAATCGCCCTCTCCGAGGGAGCCGCTCCTCTGTGCTTCTCCCCATTCTGACCATGGCTTTCTTGACAGCTCGGTCGCTGCACGGAAACGGGCGTAAAGCTCCACGTCTGGATATGCTTTTGTGAAAGCGGCGAACTCGTTCCAACGGCTGGTCCGATTCTGGAAAAAGTGCTGTGCAAGCTTCGAAATCAGCATCCGCTTGACAGCAAAGGCTTCTTTATATCGAACGTGTGAATCATTCCGGAGCGAACTGAATATACACATCTGGTCAAGCATATCGGCCTGCTTGCGGACATCTTCACAAGTCTGAAATTCTGGAATACTTGCAGGATCTATATAAAACTCATTCCAAAACAGCCGGCTCACTGGTGCGTACGGGCTGGGGTCGTACGGCTTGGCCAGATATGTCGGGAGTAACGGCAGTGTCCCCAGAACCCGGCCACCCCGTTCACCAATCCACTCGGCCAGCTGTCCAAGTCGGGAATAGTCACCTAGCCCCATGCCCTCATGGGTTTTCAGTGCATACAAAGGCAGAAATCCACCCCATACCCTGCTCATGCCGGCTTCTGCGGGGCTCAAGGATTGCGATGGTGCCGCAATGAGGAGCGTTGTGCAGGGTGCGCTTGGCCCTTCAATCATCAGCTGGTGATAGCCGGGGAAAAGCCCCGCTGGCAGGGCAAGCCGCTTGGGAATCCAGTCGCTAAACCCATAGTTATCAACCTGTGCATCAGGCAGGGATTCGGGCACAAACCCCCAGGTGGTAGTCGTACCATCTTCAAAAAAAATACCGGCGTGATGGGTGGCTGCCAGACTGGTAGCAGGAACCCGGATAACGACCTCGTGGAAGTCGTCAAGCCAGAGCATGTTTACCGGCTCCAGAAAACAGGACGCTAGAGATCGTTGTCTCTCTCTCAACGCGTCATGGCCGCTATCCCATCCGGTGAGCGGAGATCCAAGCGCTTTCAGGATTGCCAGTAGTGCGTCAGGGGATGCGGTGCGTTCTACACCGTTGATGTCGTAGTAGGACGTACGGACACCATAAAGTGCTGCCAGGCCGATCTGATCCGCTGACAAATTCAAACCGCCAGACCTCCGAATCCCGCTTACAGTGACGCGTGGATAATGGCAGCGCAACCAGAGCGGGAATCTGCAACGGCAGATGCACCCTCAACCGCAGGCCCCCTACCGAATAATCCCCTTCACGTATCCACGTAGCTGATGGATGTCATCTGGGCATAGAGAATATTTTTCAAAAGTGACATCCCTCATGACCTGCATCCTCTTTCACTTGTTACGGAGAGAACGTCGCTGTTTATCCAAGTGAAGCGACACGGAGAGAAAGACAAATGACAGAAAAGAGGTTTGCAATGAAAACAGGGAAAAATTTGGAGGGTCGAATCCTTCTGGTCGTAAGCCTGGTAATTATGCCTGTAATGGCTCGTGCAGAGAGCGGGAAATTCAACCAGGTGTTTTTTCGAAGCGGGTTTTCTTATCTCACAGACGACCGGAGCGGAGAAGTATTTACCGATACCGGTAATGCAGGTGGACCAAACAACTCCAAGGGTGGTTTCAATGTCAGTGCCGGCCTGGACCTCGGCCTTGTTACTGGCGATTCACTGAACGGTAATTCACTCCTGGGTGAAATACTTATTGAGTACAGCCGGTTTTCCAACAAGAACGTCGTTACAACAACCAGCGCGCTACTGGGGACTCCAGCGGTAGACCGGGTCGCCGTCAGTGAACTTAATGTGACAGTTGCCCCGAAGCTGCGACTGGATTCCCTGGGACCGGTTCGTCCATTCATTGTCCCTATCGGGCTTTCGTTTCTCGTGAATAGCCCTCCCTCAAACAACACAACCTATCTTGACGTAGGAGTCCATTTCGCTGGTGGTCTCGATATTAAGGTCGCCGAACAGGTGAGCCTGGGGGCCGATATCCGGTATACCCACGGATTCGAAACGGCTGACACGCACAACCGGTACCTGTCGGGCGGTGGTTATCTGGGTATCAATTTCTAGGTAGTGTATTTCACTTTGGCGGGCCACCACCTCACGGAGGTCGTGGCCCGTTTTTGCAGCTTTCACCGAAAACGCGATGTTTCTTTGGTGGCTCCTTCAACCTTGTCGAATCCGTGTTCGATGAGTTAGTGACGCACCTCGCGCCGCACTTTCCGCGCGGCAGCTTTTGCGGATATAAGGAGCAATCAATGGAAATCCAGCAGGTCGGAGTTGTCGGTCTTGGTGCGATGGGTAGCGGCATCGTGAATGTCGTCTCAAAGGCCGGGCTGAAAGTCGTGGCAGTCAAGGCCACTGGCGGAGACACATCAAAGGCAAAAAAGGACTTTGATGCTGGCCTCGACAAGGAAGTCGGACGCGGAAAGCTTGCAATCTACAAGGCTAACGCGGCGAAGCAGAATGTGGTCTGGGCCACTTCACTGG
>CAZSFB010000412.1:0-3013 GCA_964606035.1 uncultured bacterium
CCAGGTGGACACTGAAACCGGCGCCCTGACCCTTGTGCGCGGAGCCGACATCGTGGGGACACCGCTGGCCTCAATCCGGAAAATATCCGTCACCGGGGATGACTACCAGGTATTCAACGGGTTCTGCGGCGCGGAAAGCGGTTTCATTCCGGTCTCCGCTGTCGCGCCGAGCGTACTGGTGACCGAAATCGAGCTTCAGCGGCGAAGCGAGGAACCGCTCACCCAGCCGGTCCTCCCGCCGCCCTCCGTGAAAAACTGACATGAGATTCTGGACCGGGAAACTGATCGAGGTTTTCGGGATCGGCCTCTGCGGGTTCGGCCTTGTGCAGGGGTTCATGGAGCACGATATGTACACCGAATTCGGAATGCTGATCGCGGGTGGAATCGTCTTTTACACCGGCTGGCTGATCGAAGGCGGAGGCAAGCAGTCCTGACCATGCCCCTCGACTCCCTTACCGCCGTGGCCCGCAAACGTCTGGAAGCCGTTCGCGAATGGTCTCCCTGTTATGGACGATGGGCCGAACAGAACCCCGCTCTGGCCGTTCCCGTGCTGGAGTCGCCGCCCGTCATCACCCCGGCCCATCTTGCCGCCCGTTTCAGCGGGCTCGGCGGCGGCCCGGAACTCTCCAGGGCTGATTTCTACCGCGCGATCAGGCTGCTCAAGCATGAAGCCATGCTGTCGATCGTCGTGCAGGACATGGCTGGCCTTGTCCCGCTGGAAAATTACCCGTCAATCCTTCTGCAGACGAGCGAAGCCGGGGAGTTCTGTGTCGATCAGGCTACCCGGTGGGCGCTGGCCGAGGCGGAGAGGGAAATGGGGGCCCCGGTATATCCGGACTTCTCCGGCAAGCCCGACCGGGCGCAGTTCGCCGTTCTGGGTCTCGGCAAGCTCGGCGCCAGGGAACTCAACTTCAGCTCCGACGTGGACCTCGTGTTTCTCCATTCGACAACCACCGGAGACCCCGTTGACGGAGCAACCCGGAAAACCCCGGCTGAATATTTCAGCCGCGTGGGGCAGCTGCTTTCCAAGGCCCTGTCGGAACGGACCGAGCACGGGTTTGTGTTCCGCGTTGACCTGAATCTCCGGCCCGAGGGCAAGTCCGGTCCCATAGTGCTGCCGCTCGATGCCATGACGAACTATTACGAGATTTCCGCTGCCGCTTGGGAAAAGGCCGCGATGGCAAAGGCCCGTCCCGCCGGAGGGAACCGCGCACTCGGGGCCCTGTTCCGGCGGCAGATCGAGCCGGTGATCTACCGGCGGTATCTGGATTTTGCCGCCGTCAGCTCCATCCGGCAGATGAAGATCCGCATTGAGGACAAGGATGCGAACTCGGGACACACCACGGTATCCGTGAAACTGGGCGAGGGCGGTATCAGGGATCTAGAGTTTTTCGTGCAGGGACTGTCGCTGCTATATGGCGGCAAGCTGCCGGACCTTCGGACCGCCTCGGCCGTGGACGGGCTCCAGAGGTTTGTCGAGCACAAGCTGATCAGTACCGTCGAAAAGGACCGGCTCCTTGAGGCCTACCTGTTCCTGCGGCGGGTGGAGAACCACATCCAGATGGTCGAGGAGGAGCAGGTGTATCACCTGCCACAGGACCCTGCCGCACAGGCGCGACTTGCAAGGTCCCTCGGTTTCGAGGGCGACGGCAATGCTGCCGTGTCCGGGATGCTCGCGGAACTCTCCGACCACATGAAGATCGTCCGCCGGAGTTTCGACACGCTGTTTGCCGAGCAGGGTAATGGCGACAGCCGGCTGCTTCAGCGGCTTCGCACCCAGTTCAACATTGCCGCCCTCAATCCGAACGTGGAGGAACAGCTCACAAGCCTTGTCCGGCGGCTTGAGGGGGAGATCAGCCGGGCCGCCGACGTGGAAATGGCCCACACCAACCTGGAACTGCTGATGGACACTGTCGGCAGGCGCATGAGTTTCTGGGGAACCCTTCTGGACAATCCGAAACTGTGCGAGAGGCTGGTGTCCATATTCGGTTCCAGCGATTTCCTGTCGAAAATCCTCATCCGCAACTGGAAAATGATCGAACCGATCCTGAGTGTTGAGTCGTCAAACGAGTCATCCTCCATCGAAGCCCTCCGGGCGGGATTTGCCAGAATCCGGGCACAGGAGGTCACCGGGGATGTTTCAGGCGCCGTCGACGAGCGGGAAATCGCATGTCTCCGGATTTTCCGCAATCTCTATACCCTTGAAGTGGGGCTTCTTGATCTCGCAGGAGACATAGACACCTCGGAAGCCTCCAGGAGACTCACCAGCATCGCCCGCGTATGCCTGGAGGAAGCACTGAAACTTGCCTGGAAGGACGCCACCGGCCGTCATGGCGAGCCAGTGGAAGAAGGAAGCGGCCGCCCCGCCCGGTTCGCCGTGCTCGGCATGGGCAAGCTCGGTGCGGCCGAAATGAGCTACGGCTCCGATC
This sequence comes from uncultured bacterium, assembly GCA_964606035.1. GTDB lineage: Bacteria > JAGRBM01 > JAGRBM01 > JAGRBM01 > JAHCIT01 > CAZMGV01. The sequence goes on from CAZSFB010000412.1 coordinate 2,430, forward strand.
TGGACGTGATATTTCTTTTTTCCGGCGAAGGCGAAACCTCGGCCGCCGCCACGGGCCAGAAAAGGGTTTCCAATATCGAGTTTTACATCCGCGTCGCCCAGCGGCTCATTTCGTATCTGACCGTCCGGACTGCCGAGGGCACCTGCTATGAGGTCGATGCCCGGCTGAGGCCCTCAGGGAACGCCGGCCTGCTTGTCACCCACATCGGGCAGTTCCGGACCTATCACGAGAAGCAAAGCCAGACCTGGGAAAAGCAGGCGCTGCTGAAAGGCCGCTTCTGTGCGGGAGATGCGGAGTTCGGCGCGGAAGTGGAAGCGGTCATCCGCGACCTCCTGCGGTCAGCGCGGTTCGAAAACCTGGCCCTCGACATTGCCCATCTCCGCGGGCGCATGGAAAGGGAGCTGGCCAAAGAGGACAAGAATCACAAAAACCCGAAGACCGGCCGGGGCGGGGTCGTGGACATCGAGTACACGGTTCAGTACCTGCAACTGAAGTATTTCCACGAGTATGCCGGCCGCCTCTGGGCCGCCGGTACCCTTGAGGCCATCCAACGCCTTAACGAACTGGGACTCCTGGCCGACGAG
>CAZSFB010000413.1:0-3009 GCA_964606035.1 uncultured bacterium
TGTTTGTCGAAAGACTTAAGAATCTTTTTGAACGCAAACGCAGGCCCGGCGAGCCTGATTTCGCGGTTCTTTTTCTGGATTTGGACAGGTTCAAAATTATCAACGACAGCCTGGGGCATTCGGCCGGCGATGAAGTGCTGCTTCAACTGGCACATGTATTCCGGCGGATTGTGCGGCCAGGAGATTATGTCTCAAGATTTGGTGGTGACGAATTCGCCATCCTGCTCGAGGAGATTGACTCCGTTGACCGGGCACGGGAGATCGCTAACCGTATCCTCCAGGAGACCAGCGCCCCCCTGAAGGTTGCCGGGCGTGAGGTCTATACTGCCGTGAGCATCGGGGTTGTTGTGAGCGGTCCCGATTACAGCAATCCTGAGGACATGCTCCGGGATGCGGATATTGCCATGTACCAGGCCAAGTCGCTCGGGCGGGCGCGTGTGCAGGTCTTCGAGAAATCGCTCCGGACCGCCGCCGAGGAACGACTCCGGCTCGCCAGTGACCTGCGCCGGGCTGTCAGCCAGCGCGAGTTCCTGAACTACTACCAGCCGATCTTCACCTTGGGCTCCCGGCACATTGAGGGTTTCGAGTGCCTTGCCCGGTGGTATCACCCAGAGCTGGGATTCATTCCACCAGCCCGCTTTATCCCGCTCGCAGAGGAACTTGGGCTGATCCGGGATCTAGGAGATTGGATTCTTCGCGAGGCATTCCGCCAGTTCAGCGAGTGGCGAGCCCGCTTCGGTGACAATTTCGGCAAATACCTGTCGGTGAATCTCGCCGCACGGCAGATCACGCATCCGGATTTTCTTGAATATACCCGTAGCTTGATAGAGGAGTACAAACTGCCGCCCGGCCAGATCTGCCTTGAAGTTACAGAGAGCGCCGTTATCGATGATATTGAACGGGTTTCAGAAATGCTCCGCAAGCTGCAGCAGTCCGGATTCCGGATCGGGATCGACGATTTCGGAACCGGCTATTCGTCATTGAAATACCTGCATGAACTGCCGATCGATGTCCTGAAGATCGACCAGTCGTTTGTCAGCCAGCTTGGAAAGGACTGGGAAACGACAGAGATTGTCCGTTCGATCATCGAACTGTGCGGGAATCTGGACATTGACGTCGTGGCCGAAGGAGTTGCGAACGAGTTTCAGGAGCAGGCGCTGATCACCCAGGGCTGCAAGCTCGGGCAGGGGTTCCTTTTTGCGGTCGCACTTGATCCGAAGCAGGCCACACTTGCCATCGAGCGGAACGGGTACGGAGCGCTCCCTGTCATCGGCCCGCCTGACGGCTCCGGGACGGCCTGATGATTGGCAATACCGGCTCCGGCCGGGAAGGCATCCGCAGACTGTTACCGGAATGAAATGGGAGAAAATGGAGGCGGCTATCGGATTCGAACCGATGGATGACGGTTTTGCAAACCGTTCCCTTAACCACTTGGGTAAGCCGCCCCGGAAAGGGCCCCTGTTCATAGCGGCTACCGGCCACCTCTGACAAGACCCCAGAATGCAAAATCACGGGTTGCCAAGAGTGCCGCTGGCTGTCTCTTCGAGGCTCTCCAGATTGAATGCCGATACCATACTGGAGCCGATCACGTAAACGTGATCTCCGGCAAATACTGCCCTGCGGATCCGGTTCGGCATGCAGTATTCAAATGAGCAGGAGCCGCCACCTTCTACCTGCACCAGGGAACCATATCCGGACAACTCGCCTCCGTCCGTATCCACGTGAACCAGTTCAAGCGATGAAGAATATTCGTAATCTTCGCCGTCCCAGCGGTAAATCTCATAGGGAAGCGCGAGCAGCGAGCGGGGCTCCCAGTACTGGAAGGCTTTATGCTCCCAGATTGCCTCACTCCAGCCGCCGCCACCACCCGGAGCAAAGGTGCTCTGCTGGACAGGTGTGCCGAAGTCGGAAACATCAAACAGCGCAATCTGGGTCGTCCAGTCCAGACCTGTCTCGTCGCCAGAAAAACCTACCGTCAGGAGATGGTTTCCCCCGTTCAGCGGATGGATATACGTGGAGACACCCGGGACTTCTAGTTCGCCAATAATTTCAGGCTGCGCGGGATCAGAGAGATCCACGGTCCAGAGCGGGTCAATGTTGCGGAACGTGACCAAGAATCCCTTGTCACCCAGAAACCTTGCCGCCCAGATACGTTCTCCTATGGCGATTCCGCCCAGATGCCCCTCGGTTTCCAGAGAGGTTTCTCCGGACAGGACATAAACATGGTTTTCCGGAGGACTGGGCAGTTGGGTGGACCACCACCAGCTGTTTCCGCCAGTGGTGGCCGCAACCCGCAACCGGTCTCCCTGCATCGAAAGGGAAAACTGGTTCAAAATCAATCCCTCCACCCGTCCGCTTCCAGCGTAACTGGTCGCCCCGCCCTCCAGCGAAAACCGGTGCAGATTTGTCAGGGGCTCAATGGTCTCCTGATCCCAGAACCACCATGACGCAAACGAATCATCTGCAAGGACCAGAGCGTCTTCGCTGGAATACACATGGCTGGTGTTGGAGACCACATACTGATGTTTCATGGGCTCGGACGCCGTAGCCAGCCCCAGGGTCAGAACAGCAGAAAATCCTCTCGAAAATGAATCATCGGGTAGCCAGAAGTTCTGGCATCCGGCATCACGCAGACTGACCGGGGCATATGAGTCGTCATCTTTCTCGACCGTCAATGGCGCGAAATCCTCAAGCCGCAGACGGTCTATGCGCGAATCGTTCCGGGCAATCAGCTCGACAAGGGCAGCTCGAATGGCGGCGTCTCTGGCAAGACCCGTAAGTGTGCCGTCGTATATGGATATGGGAAAGTCAGGCCACATCTGGATCATTTCTGGATATTTGCCGCCATAGACAACAATCCGGGTAATATCCCCGTTCAGTCGGCCAGCCCGGTAATCACCTTCAGTATAGATTTCCCGTTCAATCACGGGAGCCGACGGGTTAGAGACACCGATAACCGTGATCTTCAGGATACTCGACCACCAGTAGCCGGCATCAGGCATGGCAATA
>CAZSFB010000414.1:0-3003 GCA_964606035.1 uncultured bacterium
GTGACCATCGCTTTCAGTGAAGCGCCGTCCTTCACGCCGGCTGCTTTCAGCTGGCTGGAAAGTGTGATCGCCTGGCCATTGCGGTTGAGATTCATCAGCACGGCCATATCCTTCTGCGTACCGCCGATTCCCATCGTGACGCCGTAGATGAGTCCGTAGAGCACATGCGCGGCATCCAGTTCGCCGTTCACGAGCTTGTCCCGTACGGCCGCCCATGATGCCTCCTTGGAGGGCGTGATTTTAAGGCCGAACTTCTTGTCGAAGCCCAGTTCAGAAGCGATCACCACCGAGGCGCAATCAGTGAGTGGAATGAAGCCGATAGTGACCCCGGATTTTTCGGGGGCGTCGCTGCCAGCGGCCCAGGCCTTGGAACGCAGTGTGCCGGGAACCAGGGTGAGGAGGCTCGCACCAGCTAGTGTGCTGCCCGCCTGCTTCAGAAAACGTCGCCGGCTTCCGCGTCCTGCCTTCGGTGACTTATTCATGCTCGGGCTCCTACCTGCCGGTGACTCCCGGCGGAAACTGAAACGGCGTCTCGAACGGAGGCCTTATGCCACCTGTTCGGACGCCGTTGTCCATTGAAGCCGGACCGACATTAGTCCGGATGTACGCTTGTCGTTATCTGCAGCCCTGCTGCGGACGACGCGCACCAACTGGTTTTCCACTGCAACCACCATGCCGTACCGTGTTAGCGGGATGTTGCCGGGATTTGCTTCCAAAATGGCACAGTTTTCAACAACAATCATGATGGCTCGGTTGCCGTGTGCTGCTGTTCTGTGCAGATCAGCTCACTCTTTGCGCCCTTTGGCGTCTCTGAAGAATTGACAGCAACAGGAGGGGAAGGGGGCCCGGGCCGGCGAAGCATTGCCTGGATCTCGGGCCTGCAGCTCCCACATTTCGTTCCGGCAGCCGTGGTTCTTCCAACTTCCTTGACAGAAACTGCCCCGGCGGAAATTGCTGACAAGATTGTGCCTGCCCCAACCGAGCAACAGGAACAGATGATAGGACCGGCGCCGGGCTGGGAAGACCCCATCCCGGCCGGAGAAAGCAGTCGCTCTCGGTCATTGCCGACTCTGAGACCGGACCGGAGCCTGCGGTCCAGCTCCATGAAGCCGTCAAAAGAACCGACAGATAGCACACCCACAATCCTGTCCCGGTCCAGAACCACTTTCCGGTAGCGGCACCGGCTCCTGTCCAGATAGGTGATCTCTTCCTGCTCAGGATTGCCGGGATCGGCTCTGGTCAGCCCGACAGAGCGGAGTTCGAGCCCGGGAAATTTGAGGGTTAGAGCCAGGGGTTCCTGGCGGTAACGGACAGCCGGATCGCCAGCGATAGCCGCAGCAGCGACTTCTCCCTGCGACCTTGCGACCGGGATAAGTCCAACCGATTCACCTTCAAATTCGGCCGCCTCGCCGACAGCGAATATTCCGGGGATACTGGTTTCCATCCGGCTGTTCACAACAATCCGCCGGTTCAACCGGAGCCCCGCCGTTCCAGCAAGCTGGTTATCTGCTGAGACACCTGTTGCGAAAATGATGGCGTCGGCATCGAAAGTCTGGCCATTCGTGAACCGGATTCCGGTGACCTTCCCATTGCCGGTTATGGATTCCGGTTCCAGGCCGGAATGACAGGCGATACCCCGTTCGGATAACGTCTCTGTCAGGAAATATGCGGCCATACTGTCGATCTGGCCATGCAGGGGCTGGTCTGAACGGCCTGAAATGGCAACTTCCGCGCCGGCTTCCATTAACGCGGCAGCGACTTCAAGCCCGAGCGGTCCGGTGCCAACGATCCAGATACGAAAGCCGGGTTTCAGAAGAGCCCGAAGCCGCTCCACATCGGAAAGCCTGCGAATTGAAAAAACACCGGATTTGCCGGTGCCAGGGATTGACGGGATCCGGGCGGTACTTCCCGTTGCGATCACGAGCTGGTCGTATGGGATTACGCCGTCGCCTTCCAGAAAGAGCAGACGCCCGGCTGCGTCGATCCGGGTGGCGCGTATGCCTGTGAGTGTCTCGATCCGGTGTTCTCGATACCATTCGTCCGGATAGACCTCCAGGTCATCGGCCTGGAGGTGCCCGGCGAGTACATCATGGAGCCGTACCCGGTTATAATGAAGCCGTGGTTCGTCGCCAATCATCACGATCGGGCGACCTGGCTGGATCTCCCTGAGCCGTTCAGCAACGGCAATTCCCGATGCACCCATGCCGACAATAACAACCCGGCCTTCTGCTTGGCGCGAAACTTTCGAGATCCGGACCGCGGTGTGTTTCAGTTCAGGCTGCTTCGACACCGGATCGAAAGCCGGGCAGGTCGCACTGTTGGTGCTGGAAAACGGAGCGAACTCTTCGCCCCAATGCATGGAAGCAAATAGTTCTCCGGCAGAAACCGTGTGGGAAATATCAGCTCTGGCGACGAAGGCTCCGCGGCGGGATTCCACAAGTGCCCGGTCGCCCGTCCTGATGCCAGCTCTCAGGGCATCGTCCGGGGACAACTCGATCGAGGGTTCCGATGCATGAAGGTTCAGCTCCGGGACCCACCCCGTCTTTGTCATCGTGTGCCACTGATCCCTGAGGCGGCCGGTGTTCAGCGATAACGGATAGGTCTCCGACACCGGCTCCTTCAGCTTAAGGTCACCTGGAAGCACGAATCTGGCTCGGCCGTCCCTGGTCTCGTACCTGCCGTCTGTATACAGCCGTGCGGTTCCAGTGCCCTCGATGGAGACGCATGGCCATTGCACTGGCTCCTGCCTGAGGCGTTCCGCGGTAACTCCCGAAATATCGCAGTCTCTCCCTGCAGTCAGGAGGGTGTGCTCGGCGAAAATCTCATCCGGAGAACTGAACGCGAATGACATGCCGAAGCCCATCCGGGAGGCTACACCGCAGACTATTTGCCAGTCGGGGCGGGATTCGCCTGCGGGAGTTACCGCCGAAGATACAGCCGAGAGACGGCGCTCGCTGTTGGTCATTGTGCCCGTCTTTTCGCCCCAGCCGGCGGCCGGCAAAA
>CAZSFB010000415.1:0-2999 GCA_964606035.1 uncultured bacterium
TTGGAAGGTTCCGATGATTTTGGGCTCCCGGAAATCCGGTTCAATGATGGGTTTGATGGTGGGTGAAGGGATGTTGGCGGTATCAGGCTCACCGGTGAAGTCATCAGGCAGTGGTGCAAGTTGCTGCGGATTTTTCCTGGCGGATTCGAGTGACATACGGAATCGCTGGCGACCGTGCCGAATGAGGGCCTGGAAATCCATATCCGGGGGATTTCTCCACCACCAGCCAGTCGCTGTCTGTGCCGCTGCAGCATCGGAAACGTCACCGTCCTGGAAGTAAGAGAAGAAGAGGAGATCGGACCGGCGGGCGAGTTCGGGGAAAGTGTGATATCGCCCTCCCGCTGGCCCTGAGCGGCCTAGCTCCAACCCGAAGTCGAGCCGCCGGGGTCCAAGGTATCCGCGGAATTTCCAGAGTGGATTATCGGGATGCATGGGCTCTGTCCGGTAATCCCACCGGATGCCTCCACAGGAGCGGCCACAGACGATGTCATCCCCGTCGAGGTAGTTTCGTCCCTCGCCGGTGACGAGAAACACCCGACGCCCGGGGAAGGGTGTTGCCCGGATACGGCGGCGAACATCTATGGGAAGGTCAGGATACAGCTCGTTTGAGCGGAGCGCAGATACGATGGCGGGGCGTCCTTCCTGCGGCCATGGTATATCGGTACCATACACGTAACTCCGGTGGCCCTGATGCTGGGTCAGGATTGTGGCAACCGGCTTCAGGGTTTCATCGAGCACGACCCAGGCGAAAAGGTGAAGATCGAGCGGATGCCAGTTGTCGGACGAGCCAAGCCGGTCGGCGAGCTTCTGGACATCGATGAGCCCGGCCGGCAGGCCGCTCCGGGCAAAAACAAACTGATATCTCAGGAAAATCCACGGCAGTGGTGGTGCACTGTCACTATCGTCAAGCTGGACATTTTCGTATTCGACGGCCGTGAACACCTTCGCACAGGATCCCTCCGCCCCGCCGCAAATCGGTCCGGGCGGAGGAAACACCTGGCGTGCGGGCCCTTCATTCAGGCAGACATTGTCGGTTGTCGGCAGACTTGCGAGGAGTTCCCGGCGGGCATCGGGTGCCAGGGACTCGGTAGTGTCACAATCCACCGGATGGTGAAGGGCGAGATAATCGGTGTCTATGTCGATCGGGCCCTGGCTGCCCCGGGAAACCACAAGCTGGGGCCGGTGCGCCTCAACGAGCTCACGTTCCACTTCGGGAGCGAGGGGGCCCCAATCGGCCTTCTGAAAACGTTCCTGGGCACGGTCGATCCGCTCCATGTATTCTGCCCGGAAATTCCGGGTATTCCGTCCAAGAGCGATCTTTGCGGTCCACAGCACCATGACTGGAACCAGCAGAATCAGCCCTGCGGTAAGAAGGATCCGTTTCACGGCCCGGAGCCTATATCTATTGGCCCCGGATGCGCCAGACCGGGCGTTGATCTCTGAAACCGCTGGAGTTCCAGATAAAGCGGTTTAGAATGTGAAAGCGATGTTTACCGACTTTTATTATGCCCTCCGTACACACGAGATCCCGGTCTCACCGACCGAGTGGCTGATATTCATGAAAGCCCTGTCAGAGGGGGCTGTACCAGCCAGTATGGAGGGGTTTTACGCAGTCGGTCGAGCATTGCTGGTAAAAAACGAGAGTGATTTCGATCGTTGGGACCGGACGTTTCTCGAGTATTTCAGGGACGTGGAGAGCTCAGCCGAGATGATGGCAAAGATCCTTGCCGGGCTGAAGAAGGTTCCACCGAAGGAGCTGACTGAAGCTGAAAAGGCACTCATCCAGGAACTGGACCTCGACCAGATCTTGGCAAATTTCGAGAAGCAGTACAAGGAAGGGCACTTCGTCGAGCACGTCGGCGGCAACAAGCGGATTGGAACTGGTGGAACCTCCACACAGGGTAATAGCGGTTTTAACAAGGCCGGCGTCCGCGTGGGTGGTGAAGGCCGGCTGCGCCGTGCGGTCCAGATTGCCGGTGACCGCAGGTTCCGGGACTATTCGGGTGACCGCGTACTCGATATCCGGTCGGTCCAGCTTGCGCTCCGGCGGCTCAAAAAGCTGATTCCGACCGGCCCCGAAGATGATCTCAATCTCGACCGGACGATTGATTCGACGGCGAAGAATGCCGGCGACATTGATATGGTCTGGCAGCGTCGGAAGCTGCCGGGAGTCCGCCTGATCCTGCTCATGGATTCCGGCGGCAGCATGTGGCCGTACGCAGAACTGGTTGAAATCCTGTTTTCAGCCGCTAAGGGATTGTTCCGGGAACTGGAGTTTTTCTACTTTCACAACTGTATCTATGACCAGGTGTGGAAGAGCTTCCGCACGGGCGAAAAACTCAAGACGGCTGAACTGCTCCATGACCGTCCGCCGGAGACAAAAATCATATTTGTCGGCGACGCCGCCATGGCCCTTTCCGAGCTTCTGGCGGAGAATGGCGCCATCGACTATTTCGCGAAGAATGAGCCCGGTATCCGGTGGCTCCAGAGATTTCACGACAAGTTCCAGCATGCCGCCTGGTTGAATCCGGAGCCGCCCGAAAACTGGCGCTATACAGAATCGATCCAGCGTATTGCCCGTGTCATCCCCATGTATCCGCTGACGCTCGAGGGTCTCGATGAGGCGGTGAAGGATCTCGCCGGCGGACGGAGACGGTAACGACGGCAGTTATCGGTCGTTCTTGAAAGCTCGCTACCCGGTGATACCAGTAGATTAATTTTGCGGTGACCCTATTGATGATTTTGCGGCTTTCGCGGTGGTGTCATTTTCTCCGGATAGGGGGCGGCTCCACTGGTTTCGACTGCTTTGGAATGTCGGGTGAGCCGACACCTGCATAGGCCCGCACGCCTTCTACCTGAAGGAAATGTCTCAGCCAGTTCTCATCCATGAACTGAAGGTTCTGCAGTACCACGTTAGTGGACGAGAGTGTGCCATCCACCCGGTCCATCATGCGCGCTGACTGGTCGAGCAGTTTGCCTGGATCGCGCTTTTTGACCTC
>CAZSFB010000416.1:0-2997 GCA_964606035.1 uncultured bacterium
CTTGAGTCGCTCGCTGCCCGGGGGCTTTCCGAAATAGCTGATGCCACCTCGGTCGCAGCCCTCCAGGAAATCGACAACCTGTACCTCGGCCGCAAGAAGGGCCTTGTGTCGGGTGTGCTTGCCTCGCTCCGCAATGTTCCCGCCGAGGAACGGGCGGCGGTCGGCCAGGCGGCGAATGCCGCCAAGGAAAAACTGGCCGGGGCGATGGAGTCGCGCCGGGCCGAGCTCCACCGGCAGGAGCTTAACCAGAAGCTCGGCGCCGAATCCCTGGACGTCACACTGCCAGCGCGGGGCGCACCGCTCGGCCACCGGCATCCGATTTCCCGGATGGAGGCGGAGGTCCGGGAGATATTCGTCCGCATGGGCTACGGCGTCGTGGATGGACCGGAAGTCGAGCTTGATTACTACAACTTCGAGGCACTGAATTTCCCGGCGGACCATCCTGCCCGCGACATGCAGGATACCTTCTACCTCTCGCCGGGGGTGCTGCTGCGGACGCACACGTCCCCGGTGCAGGTGCGGACCATGCTGAAGCGGAAGGCTCCGCTGAAGGTGATCTGCACGGGCAAGGTTTACCGGTGCGACTCCGACCAGACCCACTCCCCCATGTTCCACCAGATGGAGGTGCTCTGGATCGCCGAGAACATTACCTTCGCTGATCTTAAAGGGGTGCTCCGGGCATTCATCCGGGAGCTGTTTGGTCCGGGTCAGGAGGTCCGCCTGCGCCCGAGCTTCTTCCCCTTTACCGAGCCGTCCGCCGAGGTGGACATTCAATGTGTCTTCTGCGGCGGCAAGGGCTGCAACGTGTGCAAGCATACGGGCTGGCTGGAAGTTCTCGGCGCCGGTATGGTGGACCCAAACGTGCTGAAGGCGGTGAACTACGATCCGGAGAAGGTGCAGGGATTTGCCTTCGGCACCGGAATCGAACGGCTCGCCATGCTCAAATACCGCATTCCGGACCTGCGTCTGTTCTTCGAGAACGACGTCCGGTTCCTGGGACACTTCTGAGGCAGGAGGACTGAAACAATGAAAGTCTCGGTCAACTGGCTCAGGGAACTGCTCCCCACGCTGAATGCCTCCACGAAGGAGATTGCGGAGGCCCTTACCCGCTCCGGTCTCGAGGTGGAGGCGATCCACGATCCAGCCACCGCCTGGAACGGTGTCGTGACGGCGAAGGTCGTGAAGGCGGAACCGCATCCCAATGCAGAGAAACTGCGGCTTGCCACAGTGGACGCCGGGGAGGCCGGTTCCCTGCGAGTCGTCTGTGGCGCGCCCAACTGCCGCGAGGGAATCGTTGTCCCATTGGCCCGGGAAGGAACCGTCCTGCCCGGAGGACTAGAGATCAAGGCCTCGTCCATCCGGGGCGTTGAAAGCCGCGGGATGCTCTGTTCTCAGGCGGAACTTGGCTTTTCTGCCGACAAATCGGGGATATGGGAACTGCCCGCGGATACGTCGGCCGGGCTCCCGCTGGCGGATATCGCCGGCGACGGGCCGGTGCTTGAAATCGGTGTGACCCCGAACCGGGGTGATGCCCTGTCGGTCATCGGCATTGCCCGGGACCTGGGTGCGATCCTGAAGCTTGATCCGGTGGACCCCAGGTTCCAGCTTGTGGAATCGGGCGCGCTCGCGAGGGACCGGATTGCGGTGAAGGTGGACGCGGGGGATGACTGTCCGCTTTATTGCGGCCGCATCGTCACGGGTGTGAAGGTCGCTCCGAGCCCGTTCTGGCTGGCGCGGCGGCTTCAGGCACACGGTATCCGGCCCATCAGCAACATCGTGGACATCACGAACTATATCCTGCTCCTTTATGGACAGCCGCTTCATGCGTTCGATTTCGCCCGGCTCCCGGCGAAGGAAATCACGGTCCGGGGCGCGAAGCCGGGGGAGAAGATCACGACCCTCGATGGCGTTGAGCGGTCCCTGTTCGAGGGCCAGCTGGTTATCTCGTCGGGTGGCCAGCCGGTGGCGCTTGCGGGCGTCATGGGTGGTCAGTCGTCGGAAGTTGTGGATTCCACCACCGAAGTATTTGTAGAAAGTGCCTGGTTCAGACACTCATCGGTTCGTAAAAGTTCCAAGGCAACAGGACTTTCGAGCGAAAGTTCCTACCGGTTCGAGCGTGGTATTGATCCGTCGAAGACCGGGCTGGCGGCTGATCACGCGGCGCGGCTCATGGCGGAGATCGCGGGCGGTGAAGTTGTCACTGGCCGGATCGACGTGGCCTCCGGCAGCCTGGCTTCGAGGGAACTGGACTTGCGGTTGAACCGGATTCCGAAGATTCTTGGGTATGATATCCCGGCCGCTACGGTGACAGATATCCTCACCCGGCTTGGCTGCAAGTTTGCCGGTTCCGGCGCGGTACTCCGGGTGACGGTCCCGCCTGCCCGGCACGACATGGACCGGGAAATCGACCTGATCGAGGAACTGGTCCGGATCCACGGCTATGACCAGGTACCGGCGACGCTTCCGGCCGCTGTGCAGGAAGCTCCGTCGGACCTGTCCACGTGGCGGAAGCTGGAACAGCTTCGCGGTCTGCTCGTGGACCGGGGCCTCACAGAGTGCGTCAGCTTCACCTACGTCGAGAACCGCTGGCCTGACCGGTTCATCCTGCCTGCGAACGATTCCCGGCGCACCGCTCTGAAAATCCAGAACGCCATGCGGAGCGATGAATCGGTTATGCGAACCCTGCTCCTTCCGTCACTTGCGGCCATTGGCCGGTCTAATGCGGCGAAAGGTGCCGTCCAGCTCAGGCTGTTCGAAATCGGCCGTGTTTATATTCCTATCAAGGGAGAGTCCCTTCCGTCCGAGAAGCAGACGGTCGCGGCGATGATCCAGTCGCCCGAGGGTAAAACCTTCTGGGAACGGGAGACGCCACAGGGAGAGACATTTTTCGAGATGAAGGGGCTTGTGGCGGCTATTGCGGAACTCACGGGTGTGCCGCTCCGGTTTGACCGGCCCTCCACGGAGCCGTTCCTTCACCCTGGCCGTTCGGTGGAGATC
>CAZSFB010000417.1:0-2980 GCA_964606035.1 uncultured bacterium
GCCGTTTTCACCTCGTAGCCTTTGGAGGAAATGGCCTTGCTGACGGTCTCAACGAAGGCATTGTCGTCATCTGCGATCAGGATACGTTTCAAAGGTCAGAACCCCGTTCAGGAAGTATCTATCCCAGAGAAGGGCTGTTTGAAAACAGGCCCCCCGGGGTGGGCCGCTGCCTCTCATATAAGGTAGCGTAAGGACAGAGGGTATATGGAACCGGTTTGGACGTTTCTGGGCTGGATCGCCGTCCTTGGAGGGGCGGCGGTGGCCTTTCCGGATCTTCTAAAGGGGCTTGGACCTTGGATTCCGGTGCTTCTTGGGGCGGTGATGTTCGGCATGGGGATGACCCTCGTGCCGGCTGATTTCGTCCGCGTGGCGAAAAGGCCGCTGCCTGTGGCGGCAGGGATATTTCTCCAGTTCGCCGTGATGCCCGTGACTGGATTCCTTGCGGCACACCTGACCGGCGCAGACCCGGTGATTCTCCTTGGATTTGTCCTCGTGGGAGCCTGCCCCGGCGGCACGGCGTCCAACGTCATATCCTATTTCGCCCGGGCGGATGTGCCGCTATCGGTATCCATGACTGCCGTCTCCACGATGCTTGCGCCACTTTTTACGCCGCTCTGGACGAAGGCTCTTGGCGGGCACACCCTGGAGGTGAGCTTCACGGGGCTTGCCGCGAGTACGCTCAAAGTCGTCGTCGTGCCCGCCGTTCTCGGCATGGTGGCGGGCCGCTGGCGGGGGCGGCTGAGGGAACGGGTGGATGAAATCCTCCCGTCCGTTTCGGGATTTCTCGTGGCGCTCATTATCGCCATCATCGTTGCGGGAAGCCGTGACCGGCTGGCGGTGGCCCCGTTCGCGCTGATCGCCGGTGTGGTCCTTCACAACGGCTTTGGCATGGCGGCGGGATATTTCGGGGCGAGACTCTGCGGTCTTGCCGGGACGGAATGCCGCACGGTTTCCATCGAGGTCGGAATGCAGAATTCGGGACTTGCGGCGGCGCTGGCGGCGATTCATTTCCCGGCCGGAGCGGGGCTTCCAGCAGCCATTTTCAGTGTCTGCCAGAATCTGACCGGGGCACTTGCGGCCGCCATCTGGCGTACCCGGCCTCCGGTAAGATAGGGTGAGGACCCTGAGGGCCAGGAGTTTTGCCGTGAACGTTTTGCAGGCGATCGAGGCGCGCCACAGCGTCCGAAAGTTCGAGAAAAGAGCCGTCGATCCGGCGCTGATATGGAAAATCCTGGACGCGGGCCGCAAGGCCCCCTCGTGGTCCAATTCCCAGCCCTGGGAGTTCGCAGTGGTTTCAGGCGCGCCGCTGGAGGCACTCCGGAAAGATCTCTACGACACGGGCCGCCGCGGCACACCGCGCAACCCGGATATCATTCACCCGGAGACCTTCCCCGACCGTCACCAGAACCGCCGCCGCCTGAATGCGAAGATGCTTTTCTCCGCGCTCAACATTCCGCGTGACGACAAGGCCCAGCGCGCCGAGTTCAACCTTTCCATGCTGAGGTTCTTCGACGCCCCCGTGGCTCTGGTGCTTCTCATGGACGCGAAGCTGGACAGCACATGGTCGGTCCTCGACCTGGGCTGCTGCCTTCAGAACCTCATGCTTGCGGCTACGGATCTGGGGCTGGGTACCTGTGCGGAGGCATCCATCACGGGCTATCCGGATGTCGTCCGGAAACACCTGGGGTTCAGCAAGGACAAGCGGGTCATGTGCGGTATTGCCCTGGGTTACCCGGAACGAGGTACTGTGCTGGGGGATTTCCGCAGCGTACGGGTGCCTCTGGACGAGATTTCCTACTGGTTTGGCATGGAACCGCCGGTCCGCGGCGGCGAGCATGAGCCGGGCTCCGGGACGGGCATCTGACGCCGCTATTTCCGCACGGGGTTTCCGAACGGATGCACGTTGTCGGCGATGTCGTCGGGAAGGGGCGGGACCGGTTCCAGAGGCCGCGCGAGCCGTTCAATCCGTTCCTCATGAGACGCCGGAATGCCGGGATTGCCATAGAGGTTGATCCCGACCGCCGCCAGAAACATCACCACGAGGACCGCCAGCGCGATTCCAAGGGGCTTCAGTCTTGCCGGGTTTATGCCACCGTCCAGCATGGCGGGTGACGGTAGCAGGTTTTGCGGCCGCCGTCCTCCTGTCCGGGAGCCCGCCGTCCGCGCGGGCAGTGGTAGAGAATCAGCCCGTCGAGGAGGATGAGCCTCCGGGGCCCCCGCCGCTGGATGCCTACCGCCCGGCCCCGGAGGGGCCGCTCGGTAACGACCGGCCGGTGGATGACTTCTTCGACTCGAACTACTTTCCGCTGAACTGGCCCGCACTCGCTTTTGAAAGTGTGTCGAAACCAGTCATCTGGACGGTGGAGTTCATTGACCGGTACCGGATTCATCGCCGTGTCTATGACCTGCTCACGAACGACGAACGGACGGCGGCCATTTACCCGTTCCTCAGTTTTGGCAACGAGGGCCTGAACTCCGTGGGCATCCGGGCATTCCATAAAAACCTGTTCGATGCCCGCAAGGTCGTACGGTTCGCCGCCGACTGGGACATGGACCGGTCCTGGACGGAGCGATTCCGCTACACCGACCCGTCGGTGGCGGGGGGCCCTATCTATGTTCATTTCGACCAGAAGATGGGCCGGTACAAGGACATGAGGTTTTATGGTATCGGCAACGATTCCCTGAAAGCCGACCGCTACTCGTTCCGTTCCGACTATGAGTCGGTGGAGCTCCAGGGCGGATATGGCAAGGGCCGCGGAGTTGGCGTGGGCCTCAAAGTGAACTTCGAGCGTTCAGACACGAGGCCCGAGACGGCTCTGGGAATCGCGACGGCGGGCATTGGGCCGGAGGAGCTCGGAGCGCTTGAGAGCAAGAAACTGATAGGGGTGGGTGGCGTCGTGCGTTTCGACCGCCGCCGCTGGCGCGCCGAGACGCTTGAAGGCTACCGCCTGCTTGCCAGCGTGAGCCACCATATTGCGCC
>CAZSFB010000418.1:0-2972 GCA_964606035.1 uncultured bacterium
AGATGAGCCCTAAAGAGTTTCTGGATTCATTCGTCCCCCAGATGATCAGCTCGCGGCTTGGAACCGTAAAATTCGGTGACATACGCGACTCGGTGGAGATCCACGTGCCAGGTGCAGGCCACTGGCATGCCCGCATCGAGGCTGGAACACCGGTATTCAAGCCGGGCCGGGCAGAGGATGCCTACGTGAAGGTCGTTGTCGCAGACGAAGTGATCAGGACGGGTATCGAGCGTGCCGCGGACGAGGTGGGCGATCTCGATTCTGTCGAAGTGAGCAGGCCGGCACAGGCGCTTGCCGAGGTAATCACCCAGGAGTTCATCGACACGATGCGCGGACAGGTGAATGGCACGGTCCGGTTTGCCATCGCCAGCAGCAGCGGCGGCGAGCAGTCGGTGTTTGTCGGGTTCAACACGCTCGACACGGATTCCCCCACGTGTACGCTTAGCACCAGCGAAGGTGAACTGCTCTCAATCGCCGAGATGGGCCAGACTCCCCAGGAGGCGTTCATGGCCGGGAAGGTTCGTCTGGACGGGGATATGTCGATCCTGATGGGGCTTGTCGCCAATGCGGTTCCGCTTCTCGATACGGGCATGTCGCTTCTCAAGGATTTCATGAAAGACCGCAAGCGGTAACGCCGCAGGTTTTTCCTACAGCGAGTGAAAGGGATTTCCGGCGGGTGTGTGAAAAAGCACCCTGGCCGGGGCTTTTTCTGCTGCAGTCGCCGGAATGGAACCATTTGATAGCGGGGCCAGAGCGCATCCGCGAAACTCATTTTGACGCATGACAGCTATCATAAGTGAAAACTGACAGGACCGTCATTGTGAACGCAGGACACCTGTTCCGGGAGAAATGAACGGCAAAACACCAGGTCAATCAGTCTGAATCCCGCAACTGGTTTCAGCAGGCATGAAAGGTTCGAACGGATGGAGAAAAAGGACTACGAAGTAATCATCATCGGCGGCGGACACAACGGCCTCACGTGTGCGGCTTATCTTGCACGCGCCGGCGTCAGCACCCTTGTGCTTGAGGGACGCCACGAATTTGGCGGTGCCGTCTATACCGATGAGCATACCGCGCCGGGGTTCTGCCACAACATCCACTCCAACTTCATGGAGTTCCTGCACATCATGCCGATCTTCTCGGATTTTGATCTTCCGAGCCTCGGCGCGAGGACTATTTATCCGGAAGCCCAGGCCGGCATTGCCTTCAGCGACGGGCGGCCCCCGGTCATCATCTATCGCAATGACATGATCGAGGAGACCTGCAAGAACTTCGCGGTCTACTCGAAGCGGGACGCCGATACCTGGCGCACCCTGAAGACCAAGGCGAACATGATGGAGCCGCTCATGGCGATGGGGCTGTATACGCCCCCGCCCAAAGTGGACCTCACAAAGGGGCTGCCGCCGGCCTACGCCGCCTGGAACACGCTCCTCCGGGCCTTCGGGCTGGACGAGGAGATGGCCTACAAGTCGATCCGCGACTGCATCGACGAACTGTTCGAGACAGACGAGATCCGGGCGCTGTTCTACCGTGTCGCGATCGAGTTCTGCGGACCGCCGCTGGAGTGGCCCGGCATGGGCGGTATTTTCGCGTTCGCCTGTCTGTTCATGCCCGGCTGCTGGCGGATGATCGTTGGCGGTACGCACCGGCTGAACGGAGCGATGGTCACAGCCTGCCTGAAGGAAGGCGTCACCATGCGCGAATCAAGCCGGGTGAAGAAGATCATCATGGAGAACAAGCGGGCCGTCGGGGTCCAGCTGGTGGATGGCAAAGAGTACCGCGCCAGCAAGGCTGTGGTCAGCGCGATCGGCCTGAAGGATACCTTCCTGGATCTGGTCGGCGAGGATCACCTCAGCGACTACTACAAGCGCCGGGTAAAAAACTTCAAGGATGGGCCGGACCAGGTGCTTGGAAGTGTAGCCATGGCCCTCCATGAAGCCCCTGACTACAAGTCGGCCCGCAAGAATTCGGACATCAACCGGGCCTGGTACCAGGTGGTTGGCTATGACAGTTCGACGGAAGTCCTTGACTACTGCCGCGCCGGCCATATCGACAGGATTCCGGATCTTCCCGGTGCGGGGGTCTGGATCAATTCGATCTGGGACCGCACCCAGGCGCCTCCCGGAAAGCACAACCTCACGGGCTGGTATTTTTTCCCGCGCGCCAGCGCGCTTACCGAGGGCCAATGGGAAGAGATCCGCTCGACCTATAACGCCAAGTTCCTGAAACTCTATGGGAAGTTCGCTTCCAACATGACAACTGACAACGTGATCGCGGACTACCTGCACACGCCGCTGGACCAGGAACGCGGAATGCGGATGCGCGAGGGCGACTTTGGTCACGGCGCCATGAGCATCGACCAGCTCAACTTCCTTCGCCCATTCGCCGGTGCGGGCCGCTACAAGACGGAGATTCCGGGCCTCTATCTGGCCGCAAGCTGTTGCCATCCGGGTGGCGGCGTCACGGCGGGCCCCGGTTACAACTGCTTCAAGATCCTCTGTGAAGACCACGGCTTCAAGGAGGTCTGGCGGAACCCGAAGCGGATGTACTGACAAAAAACGGAGATTCGCTCACCAGGGCACGGCAGCACGAGGAGTTTTACATGGGAATGTTCGATCAGGGTTTCGACGCGATCATCATCGGCGCGGACACGAGGATCAGCACCCAGATGCCGTCACGGGCGATGTCGAGGACCTGTGCTCCGGTCATGGGCGCCGTGCTCCGCGAATCTGCTGCACCATCTTCCCCCACGCGGCCCCTACAGCGAAAGCGGCAATCTCCTGCCCGGCGAGCCGCTAGATCGGCATCCGCATGATCTCTTCGTAGGCCGCGATCACCCTGTCGCGGACCGTGACCATGGTCTCGATGGCGATCTCGGTCTGCGTCACGGCGGTCACGACGTCGACAATGTCGCCCTTGCCGTTGACGAGGTCGAGCGCCTTGCTGTCGGAGACCTTGCCGGCGTCGAGGAC
>CAZSFB010000419.1:0-2962 GCA_964606035.1 uncultured bacterium
ACTGCAAGGCTTCCGATCCTCATGCTGACGGCCAAGGGCGAGGAAATAGACCGGGTGGTGGGATTCGAGGTCGGTGCAGACGACTACGTCACCAAACCGTTCGGCGTCCGGGAGCTCCTTCTCCGCGTCCGGGCCCTCCTCAGGCGTTCCTCGCCCGGAAAGGAAGTGAAAAGCGTCTACAAGGTCGGTGACCTGGAACTTGATACCGCCGGACACCGGCTCCGGATTGGAACAGAGGAAATCCCCCTCACGGCGACCGAATTCAAGCTGCTCATGTGCTTTTTTGAGCACCCGACGCGGCTTTTTTCCCGGATCTGGCTGCTTGAGCATGTATGGGACTATGCGGAAGGGGTCGAGTCCCGCACTGTTGATGCGCATATCCGGCGCCTGCGTAAGAAGCTCGGTGCACACGCTGACCTGATCGAGACCGTCCACGGCGCCGGTTACCGGTTCAACCTGTCCCGCTACGATACTCCGTGAAACTGCACCTGAAGATTGCGCTGGTCGCCCTGGCGGTGTCGTCGGTGGCGCTTGCTGCGGGATATACATACGTCGTCCCCATGTTCCGGCACAATCTGGCCGAATCCCTGGAAACCGCCCAGGAAGAACGTCTGAGGACCCTGTGTCTGCTACTCGAACTGCGTCCCCGCGAAAAGCTTACATCTGATCAACTCCAGCCCTACCTCAAGGGTTACGCTGGCGACGGACAGGGCCGTTACATGGTGATCGGCGCATCTGGACAGGTGCTTGCTGACAGCAGTACCTCTGCGCTCGGCACCGAAAATGTCCTGGCGCGGCCTGAAATTGTGTCAGCTGCGGCCAATACCCCCGAGCCCATGACGGGGCGGTTTGTCTCCGGCTCTCCATTCCCGGTGCTTTACCTCGCCCGCAAGGTAAAATTTCCAGATGAAACCGGCTTTGTACGGCTCGTCTATCCGCTTGGTTCTGTCGAGACCGCCGTGAGCCGGGTACGGAATATCCTATGGGTGGCCGCCTTGCTGTCACTCGTACTTGCCGGTGCTCTCGGGCTTCTCATCTCCCGGTGGATCACTGCGCCAATTCGCGAAGTGGCTGATGCCACCGCCCGCATTTCGGAAGGAGATTTCACTGCGCGCGTCCGCAGCCGCGCAGAAGATGAGGTGGGCATTTTGGCCCGCAATTTCGACCGGATGGCCGAGCGACTGGAGGAAACCATCTCGGCCTTTGAATACGAGCGGGAGCAGGCGGAGCGGATTCTTTCCACCGTCCAGGAAGGGCTGATCCTCCTTGACCGGGAAAACAAGATCGTCGCGAGCAACCAGGCTTTCGGAAAGCTGTTCGGTGTTTCCGTGCAGAACCCGGTGGGCCGGTCCCCAGTCGAAATCGTGCGCACCGACAAGCTGGATGACGCCTTCGAGGCACTGAACGGCGGCATGGAGCTTTACGAGGGTGAATTCACCCTTGAAGGTCCCGGCTCTGAGCGGATCTTTGAACTTTCAGCTGCCCCTATCCGGGAACTGGGAGAACGCACAGGAGCCGTTCTGGTATTCCGGGATGTGACCCGTACCCGCCGGCTCGAACGGATCCGGAGAGACTTCGTAGCCAATGTGAGCCATGAGCTGAGGACGCCGCTCACCTCGATCCATGGCTATGCTGAAACCTTGGCCTCACGCCTTGAGGATCACGATACCTATGGCAAGTTTGTTCAGGCGATCTTGCGCAACTCAGAGCGGCTGACCGCCCTGGTGAACGACCTCCTTGATCTCTCCCGCATCGAGCGGCCTGACTTCCGTCTCGAACTACGCGAGGACGATCTGAGTGCCCTCATCCAGTCCACAGCCGAAAGTCATCAGCGGGCGGCGATCCAGAAAAATATCACCCTGACGGTCGAACGCGGCCCATTCCCCCACCGGCTTGTTTTCGACCGGAACCGGATCGAACAGGTACTCACAAACCTCTTGGACAATGCCATCAAATACACCCCCGCTGGCGGCAAGGTGACAGTCAACACCTCTCAGACAGCGGGTGAAATCAAGGTTACGATTACGGATACGGGTCCGGGGATCCCCGAAGCCGACCGCGCACGGGTTTTTGAACGATTTTACCGGGTAGATACCCACCGTTCACGAGAAATGGGCGGCACAGGTCTGGGCCTTGCCATCGTAAAGCATATTGTGGCGTTGCATAAGGGCAGGTCCGGGGTTGACAGTGTGGAAGGCCAAGGATCGAAATTCTGGTTCACCCTTCCCCTAAATGCCGCCCCTGTACAGGGTTAAACCCATTTCAGGTCCGAATTCGGGGCGTGAATCACCCTGCCCCGATTGTCCGCTGCCCATGAAGGTGTTACTTTAATCGTTGGCCGACTGCTGGCACGGCCCGTGCTCGCCCTCACAGGAAAATAATGCTGCACGGGTGGAGGGCCCTCTTTTGAACCAGTTTGCGAAGAATCTGATGCTGTGGGTGCTCATTGGTGTGCTCACCCTCTTTGTCATTGTCTATTTCCAGCGAGGCAGGGAACCGTCAAAGACGATCCCATACAGTGAATTTCTGACCGAAGTGCAAGCCGGTAACGTCGATTCGGTGGAGATCAAGGGAGCCACCATCCAGGGCAAACTGAAGAACAAGCAAGCCTTCGATACCTATGGACCTGCAGGTGAATACCGGGTCTCTGAAATCCTCGCTGCAAACGGGGTCGTGACCAAATACATCGAAGACAGCCAATCACCGCTTCTTCAGCTACTCATCAACGGGCTCCCGCTCCTTCTGCTCATCGGAGTCATGGTGTTCTTCATGCGCCAGATGCAGGCCACCGGCGGAAAGGCCATGAGTTTCGGGAAGTCCAAGGCGCGTCTCCTGTCCGACAGCCAGAACCGTATCACGTTCACGGATGTTGCCGGCTGCGACGAGGCCAAAGAAGAACTTGAGGAAATCATCGCCTTCCTGAAGGACCCCAAGAAGTTCACAAAACTTTCGGGCCGTATTC
>CAZSFB010000420.1:0-2960 GCA_964606035.1 uncultured bacterium
CGGCTCTGTACCGGGGCCCAGAGAAACCGGATTCTGCCAATGACAGTGGAAACCAGTTGTAGTGCGGCCCCAACGGCGACTGGGACGGTGCAGAGTACTTCAGTGCCTACGGTTACTTCATTCCGCGGCCAGACGGGTCTCAGCAGTTCGAACGGCGCCTACTCAGGTGCGACCCGGTTTCTGATATTCACATCCACATCGGCAGCGACGGCTGCGAACCGCTGGGTGCCGATTAACATCTCTGGATATACGGGGTCCACGCGGCAGTTCACCCTGGCTGGTACGGGTCTACCGGTTCCGCCTGCCGTGGGTGATACGTTTGTAGTTGTCACCACGAATACGGCGGCGGGCAGGTTGCTGCTGCCTTGCACCATTGATTCGACTTGCCGTCTGGCGAACTGCCCGACAAACCCCTGGTTCAACAGCCCGATGCAGCAGAAGCGGCGGGGCTGGGCCATGAACCGCGTGGGAACTGACCGGCTCGTTGTGAACACGAGCAATGGCTATTACTACGCTGACGGCCGGTCGGGACACGCATCCAGTTGCAGCAACAGCATCGGCACCTGGTATGAGAACTGGGGCCCCGGCTTCAAGCACGTGCTCGCGGCCATGCGGCAGTCCACTTATCTGCCGGCAGGTGCACAGCGGAACCTGATCGCCGACCTCAATCCGAACCCGGGCCCCGGTGTGCTCACCTATGTGATCGGCATCGCTGCACCCACAGACACTCTGCTTCGCATGTCAAATGACGGAGCGGCGCGTTTTGGCGGTACCGATGCGACGCCAACGAATCCGGACAAATGTCTTGAGGTGAATGAGGATGGGAGTGAATCGTTCAATGCCTTCTCGGCGGATGAGCTTTCCAAGGCTCTCCAGAAGGCCATCCAGTGCATCATCCGCGGAACTGCGACACGTGCCGCACCGGCGTTCATCGTCTCCGGCGCCGGATTCTCCAGTTCCCAGGAGGTCAACGCCTACTTTGAAGTCACGTACCAGAGCCTCTGGTGGATGGGGCATCTTGTGAGTTTCACGTTCGGCGAGATCACGCGTGCAGCCGAAGCTCAAACTGCACCGATTCCGGAGTTCGATGCGGGTCAGCTGCTGACCAACCGGACAACCGAGCGAAATATTTTCATCTCGACCAATCCGATTCAGTCCCCAGTGCTGAAAAACCCAGCCAACCGTTCGCTTGGCGCGCACCTGGGTGCTCCGATCGACCCGGTCGAGGCGAACGAAGTCATACCTTTCAAGACGCCATATGCCTCCCAGATCCAGCCGATGGTTTCCGGTGCCGACGAGGACGAAGTGGAAGACCTGATTGAATTCCTCCGCGACGAGGACGGGCCTGCGAACAATGTCATCAAGTTCTTCGACGGATCCAGCAAGACCTGGGCTCTGGGGCCGATCGTTAACAGCACTCCGGTGATTGTCGAGCCGCCGTTCTTCGATCCGCTCCTTGGCGGCAACAACGAAAAATACATCCAGTTCATCAATGACAACGAGATCCGTCCCACGATGGTTTATGTTGGCGCCAACGACGGCTTCATGCATGGCTTTGTGCTTGAGGATCCGCTGCGCGGAATCCCGTCAGCAACGAACATTCTTGAAGCGGGTTATGAACTGTTCGCCTTCATGCCCCGGGAAGCCGCCCGCCGGATGAAGGAAATGAAGACCGGTGTCGTGTTCTCGGTGGATGGACAGATTTCCGTCGCCAATGTCCAGTTCCTCCATGACATTACAACGGTGGATGACGATACCTTCCATACGGTATTGATTGGCGGACTGCGAAGCGGCGGCCACTCTTACTATGGGCTTGATGTGACTGATCCGAGATCGCCGACGGTGCTTTGGGAAGTAACGCATCCCAATATGGCCCGGAGTTTCGCAAAGCCGAACATTAACCGGTTCAAGGTCCAGGACGACCCGAACGATGTCAATTCGGCGATCGTCTCGCGCTGGCTGTTTGCGGTTGGCGGGGGGTTCAACGCCGGCCGTACCGATGACGGTGACAATTTCACAATCAATCCGTCAGCGTGCGCTTTCTATACGACTGATGAGGATTGTTTCTCAAACGTCGCCAAGACGACAGTGTTCCGGCCGGCCCCTGATCCGGTGGATGATCCGGCTGGCTATGCCGCGGCCTGTCCAGGTGGACCCACACCTGAAGCTCTTTGTGTCGATGGGACGAATACAGTCATTGTCAATCCGCCGCCACCGCTGCCGGGCCAGCCGGACCCGGGTCTCGTGGACGTAGGCAACTGGGTATTCGTGTTCGACGTGGAACGCGGCCTGCTCTATCAGGATATCCGGATAGCTGACCTTGCATCGGATCCACGAAGGAACTCCATACCTGGTGACCTGCTGCTTCTGGACCGGAGCCAGAACGGCTTTGTTGACAACATTATCTTCGGCGACGTCGAAGGACGTCTCTGGAAGACGGTCGTGAAGAGTCCGGATCCGGAAAAATGGGTTGTGGATGCCAACAACAACGGAGGCCTGGATCCGACCGATTCTCCATGCGTCATGTTTGACCCGGCCAATCCCGGCTATTTCAATCCGGCGCCTCCGTTTATCCCGGCGCGCCGCCCGATCTTCTATGCGCCGAGTGCTACAATGGACTGCAACGGAGACATCAACTTCTTCTTCGGCACGGGTGACCAGACACGGCCAAACGAGACGACCTCGACCGATTATCTGTACGCGCTCAAGGATCGCAATTCAGATGGTTGCGGGGTTGGCATGAACTCGACGTTTGATTTTGAATGTCCCGCGAAGGGACCGGGTGAGGTATTTGGTCTGAGCACTACCCAGGCCCAGTACACGCGCGAGGCGTTCCCGATGAAGCTGCCAAACCCAGGAGAAAAGATTCTCTCCTCTCCGGTTGTCTTTAACGGTGAAATGTACGTTACCACCTTTATCCCCGGTTCGGCGGGGGTTTCCGGAAGTTCGGGATGTTCACC
>CAZSFB010000421.1:0-2018 GCA_964606035.1 uncultured bacterium
TCCTCCGCCTCCCGCACCTCGGTGCGCTGGAGGTGCCGGATCTCGGTGGCGACCTTCTCGATACTGGAGGCTATCAGTGCCAGCACCGTGAAATACTCTGCATGGCGGTCGCGGCTGACGATCTGGCTGGAGCAGGGTTCAGCCTTCAGGCCGAGCTGTTCGCAGACGTAGTGTTCGACTTCGGGTTCGATATTGGCGAAGGTCCCGACGGCCCCTGAAACCTTGCCAACAGCGATCCGGTGAATGGCCCAGGTTAGCCGTTGCCGGTGGC
Source organism: uncultured bacterium (assembly GCA_964606035.1). Classification (GTDB taxonomy): domain Bacteria; phylum JAGRBM01; class JAGRBM01; order JAGRBM01; family JAHCIT01; genus CAZMGV01. Next base: position 272 of record CAZSFB010000421.1, read on the forward strand.
GGCGGAACTCATCATAGAAGAGGGCGAGCTTGAGGCCGAAGGTGACCGGCTCGGCATGTATTCCGTGTGAGCGGCCGATCATCACCGAATCCTTGTGCTCATACGCCCGCCGCTTGAGGACCTCCAGAAGCCTGTCCAGGTCTTCCATCAGCAATACACCGGCGTCCCGGAGCTGGCAGGCGAGGGCGGTATCGAGGACATCGGAACTGGTCATTCCCAGATGAAGAAACCGGGCTTCGGGGCCGATCTTTTCTGCCACGGCGGAGACAAATGCGATGACGTCGTGGCGGGTTTCCTTTTCAATTTCGTCCGCCCGCTCGATGATTTTCTGCATTTCAGCCGGGGTCTTCGGTTGGTTCCGGTGAATGACCTCGACCGCTTCCCTGGGGACATTGCCGAGCTTCGCCTGTGCCTCGGCCGCCAGCACCTCGATACGGAGCCAGTAGGTGAACCTCGTTTCCGGATCCCAGATCCGGGTCATTTCCTTGCGGCTGTATCGGGATATCACCTTGGGTCAGGCCTTTCTTGCGGTACGTTCTCGGTCAGTATGCGGGACGCCGGATGATAACGGGATCGCTCACTTCTTTCCGCCGTGCGCAAGCGACGCTAACCGTTTCGGCCCCGCAGGCGTCAAGTTCCGCCCGGACAGTTGAAAAGGCCAGGTCAGGCGTGTTGTTGATTTCGGACAGATGGGCAAGCACCACCTGGGAGAGGCGGCCCTGTTCGGCGATACGGGAGACGAAGGCAGCGCACTGATCGTTGTTCAGATGGCCCACATCCGAGCTGACCCGCTGCTTGAGAAAATGGGGATAGGGTCCGCTTCTCAGTCTTGCGAGATCGTGGTTGGCTTCGCAGATCAGGGTTTCCACGTTCCAGAAATGGTCGACCAGCATTCCCGTCGTGGAACCCAGATCCGTCAGGTACCCGAAGGCCAGGCCTTCGGCTTCTACCCGGTAGGCCACCGGTTCGGCTGCATCATGGGGGACCGGCACGGGAGTGACCCGGAAGGGACCCACGTCTATGGGCTCGCGGGACCGGAGCGGCCTCAGCCGATCTATGCGATGCTCGTTGTGCACGGCCCGGCCTGTCTCTTTCGTCGCATAGACGGAGAGGTGGGTATGTTTCTCCATCAGCTTCGGAAGACCACCTGCATGATCTGCGTGCTCGTGGGTCAGGAAGATATGGTTTACCTGGTCGATCGCCCGGCCGATTTCCCGGAGACGGCGTTTCAAGGTGAGCGGGGCAAGGCCGCAGTCAATGAGTATCCCGAAGGTTCCTGATTCGACATAGCAGGCATTGCCGGACGAACCGGAACCGAGCAGCCAGACCCGGATAGACGAACTGGCGTCCTGTGACGGAGATTCAAACGGAAAGGAAAGACTCACAATGGCCGTCATAAGTGCGCATCAGGGACCGCGCAAGCTGAATGAAACCCTCACCCTTGTGGAGGGAATTAGGTGCCGCGGAGAGCTGATTCAAGAGAGCGCTTAAACATCGGCTTATGTAGGCCTCGCACGGTTGCTGGTGATGGACAAATGAACCCAAATTAGGTATAAATGAAATCCTTCTGATCCTCGACCCAGGTGCTGGTGCGTCGACTGTTTATCCTATTGTATCTGCAGTGTTTGTTCCGGTTTACTCTGCCGGTGGTGCTGGCCGTTTTCTGTTTTTCGGGCTGCGCGTCGGTCTCCAGCAGTCGCGGGGTATATCACGAGGTTCAGCGCGGCGAGAGTCTGGCCGCAATTGC
>CAZSFB010000421.1:2028-2941 GCA_964606035.1 uncultured bacterium
CTGGCGACCTGGAACAACCTGGATAATCCTGACCGGATCAAGGCTGGCGACCGGATATTCATACCCCGGGCTGAAGTCTCAAAGAGTCCTCCCAAGGGTATAGCCTCCGGCAGTGAACAGAAGCGGGCGACAGATGCGATTCCCCCGAAAAAGAATAACGGCCAGAAAGTCGCTTCGATCGAACCTCCTCCGAGAATGGCAAAGAACGCCCCCCGTCTTCGCTGGCCTCTGGAAAATCCCAAGGTGCTATCTGCGTTTGGTCCCCGGGATGGCCGTCACCATGACGGGCTTGATCTCGGTGCATCGCGAGGGACGAAGATTCGCGCGGCGGCGGACGGACGGGTGATCTATGCGGACAACGGCCTGCGGGGTTACGGCAACCTGATCATTATCCGGCATGAAGGGAACTGGGCGACCGTCTATGCCCACAATGATGAAAACCTTGTCGAAAAGGACGATTTCGTGCGTGCAGGCGAGGTAATCGGTACCGTTGGTGACACAGGTGTTGCGACGACGACCCATCTGCATTTCGAGCTCCGGGACGGGAAAACCCCGGTGGATCCGGCTCCCTACCTGAAATAGTCACCTGCCGTCCTGCTGCCGGTCATTAACAGACCCGAAATCCCTGCTACTCTTCTGGCGCGATGATTCGTGCGGAAATCACCATTGTCGGCGGCGGTGTCATGGGGCTGGCTCTCGGTCGTGAGCTGGCACGCTCAGGCCGGGATGTTGTCATTCTCGAAAAGGCGGTTCCCGGTGCCGAAGCCTCGTCGGCTGCGGCGGGTATCCTCGGTGCCCAGGCGGAAGCGGAGCGGCCAGGTGTTTTTCTGGATCTCTGCCTGAAGAGCCGGGAGATGTATGCCGGCTTTTCGGAGGAGCTGAAGGCTGAAACCGGGGTTGATATCGGATACCG
>CAZSFB010000422.1:0-2932 GCA_964606035.1 uncultured bacterium
ATCCTTCCCGACGTGACGGTAACGATCGACCCGGTTAAAGATAAAGTGGATCGCTTTGTGGTCGCCGTGGAGGACAATGGTCCCGGCATTGTGAAGGCCCAGATCCCCAAGGTTTTTGGAAAACTTCTGTATGGAAGCAAGTTTCATCGTTTAAAGATGTCGCGTGGTCAGCAGGGAATCGGCATTTCGGCAGCCGGCATGTATGGGCAACTCACGACCGGGAAGCCGGTCCATGTGGTCTCCCGGACCGGCAAAGGACGGCCAGCGGTGGCTGTCGACATCACGCTGAATACCCGCCTGAACCAGCCGGAGCTGTCCAACGAAACCACTGATGAAACCTTTGATAAGCCGCATGGCACACGGGTCGAGATCGAACTGAGCGGCCTCTACAAGAAGGGCCGCCGCTCGGTCGATGAATATCTGATGCTTACCTCGGTCTCAAACCCGCACTGCCGGGTCACTTTCCGGGCGCCAGGCGCGCCACCAGTTGTATATGAACGCGCATCGGACGAGTTGCCGGTCGAAGCGCTCGAGATCAAGCCCCATCCACACGGTATCGAACTTGGCATGCTGATCAAGATGCTGCAGGACACTGGTGCAAGCACCGTGAAGTCCGCCCTGAAAAGCGACTTCTCCCGTGTGTCGGACGCCGCCGCCGAGGAAATCTGTGCCGCTGCAAAGGTGAAGGCAGGCAGAAAGCCCCGGGACATTGACGCCCACGAAGTCGAAAGCCTTTTCAAGGCCATGCAGGCGGCCAAGCTGATGGCTCCCCCGTCCAACTGCCTATCGCCAATCGGCGAGGCGCGGATCGAGGCCAGCCTGAAAGCCCGATTCAAGGCGGCATTTGTCACATCCGCCACCCGCAAGCCTGTGGTCTACCGCGGCAATCCTTTCCAGATTGAGGTCGGCATCGCCTATGGAGGCGACCTCCCGGCGGATGAACTGTGCGAGCTCTACCGGTTTGCGAACCGGGTGCCGCTCCAGTATCAGCAAGGCGCCTGCGCTATCCATCGTTCCGTGATGACGACGGACTGGAAATCCTATGGCCTCCAGCAGTCCAGGGGTGCCCTTCCGACCGGCCCGCTTGTCGTCATGGTCCACATGGCAAGCGTCTGGGTGCCGTTTACCAGCGAATCCAAGGAAGCCATCGCCCACTACGACGAGATCATCAAGGAGATCAAGCTCGGTCTTCAGGACTGCGGCCGCCGCCTGAAACTCTACGTCAGTGGCCAGCGGCGCGTTGCCGACGAGTTCGCCAAACGTAGCTATATGCAGAAATACATCCCTCTCGTCGGCGAGGCGATGAAGCTGCTGCTTGAGCTCAATGACAGGCAAGAAAACGAAGTCCGCAGTCACCTGACCACGATTCTCGAAAAGACCCGTTCCGCTGCAATGCCGAAGGCCCGTAAAGGAACGGTGTCACCCGAGGAACTGGCCGCGATCCGGGCCGCCGAGGCCGAAGCCGCCACCAAGGGCGACTCGACGCTCACGGTATCAGAATAAGACCAGTCACTGCAGGAAATTATCTTGACCACTATCCAGTTCATCACCGACGGCAAGTCTGCAACCGCCGAGAAGAAGAAGCAGCTTCAGGAACTTTGTGACGAAATCGGATCATCCATCCCGTTCGGCTGCAAAGTGGGGACCTGCGGAACCTGCGTGGTAAAGGTCCTCCGCGGCATGGAGACCTTGTCAAAGGTAAACCTGTTCGAGCGCAACCGCCTGGGTGACAGCCGTATCCGTGAGGGGCACCGGCTTGCCTGCCAGTGCGAGATTATCGCCGACGGGGAACTAGCGGTCGAAAACGGCTGATTCAGCCAAGCCGGAGTTTCTCCGCGTTCCCAAGACCCTTCGGCGTGAGAAATGCCTGGGCTTTTTCCATATCCAGAGCAAAGAACTTCCCGGAAGCGGTGGCAAGCTCCTCACCGTCCGGATTGAGAATCCGGCCACTGGCAGTGACGATCTTGTCACCAATGTCGTTCACCCATCCCTCAACCCGGATAAGCGACTCGATAAATACCGGCTTCCTGAACTTGACGTTGAGTTCAACTGTCACGCATTTCTTGTCCGATGATTGCGATGCGGTGATCCCGACCACCTCATCCAGAAGCGTGGCCACAATCCCGCCGTGGACGGTTTTCGACATTCCCCGGAGATGTGTCTTCAGGGAGGTGTCCACGTAGAAGTGCATGTCAGTGTTCCAACGGTATATCTGGAGCTGCATACCACACTGGTTTTCAGTCCCGCAGGCAAAACACCCCTTTGTCGTCGGAATGTAGTAGCGCTCGGTTTCCGGATGTTCGACAAGTGGCATCATTGTCTCCTTCAACTCATATCCTTCGGGAATTCTGCCGTTCCCAGTCCATTACCCCGGCGTATCCCGGGAAACGCTGCTCCAGCTCCCGGAATCTGCGGTTATGGTGGTGACCATCACGGCGGCCTTCCGACCGGGCCTGCCGGATCAGCCAGGCATGGCAAAGCTCATGGTAGATCAGGAACTCCATGACCCGGGTAGGCACCCATTCGCGGTCCATCCGCGGGTTAACCCGGATCAGGTGACTTTCAGGGTCATAGACCGCCAGTTGGATCCGCTGCCGGCCCCTGCCCGGCCGGCCCCACGTGATAGCAGCTGGCGGAATATCCGGGAAGAACTCTTTATGAACGCGACTCAGCAGATCGAGAAGATCAAAATATTCTCCCCGCGCATCGTCCGGTCCCGGCAGCAAGCGGCGTTTCCTCTCACGTACGAGATGGCGGTTTTCCTCCACGTGGCGGTTCAGCTCCGGAAACTTCCCGCGGCCCTTTCGGCAATACTGGACCAGCGCCGTATAGGTCGCCGGCTCGACCCATTCGAACATGCGGTGAATCCGGACCTCGACCATATCCAGCCGCCGCCGGACAGTCAGCATGGTTGAGGTGTTATCAGTGAAAG
>CAZSFB010000423.1:0-2901 GCA_964606035.1 uncultured bacterium
GCCACATGCCAAATATCCAATGATGAAAACGGACAGGTACATCATGATAAAGGGTCCAGAGGACCCAGACTGAAGGCAACAAAACAGAAGCTATGAAAAAAAGTGCTCCCCGCCGGCCGCCGGTACGTTTCGCAATCCGGCCCGCGCCCGCGCCACAAACCAGCGCCGGAATGGTATATAGGAAATAAAAGAGAAAGCCGCTTTCCTGGTCACACGGCTGGTGGATCCACTGCTCGGCCTGCGCCGGCAACAAGGGAACCAACAGTATCACGAGAAATTGCCACATGGAGACTGGGGCGGAACAAAGCCCTGCCGCCCCACTGGCGGCAAAAAATATGATTATCGACGCAACAAGAGCGAGCTCAAAGTGAAAGGCCCGGACAAGCGTGATCCCTGCAACTGCCATTGAGGCAACGGCAAGTTCCAAAAAGACAATGAAGAGAAACCGGTGCGGCATGGGCCGCCTTATTTACGCTTTTTCCGGATGACTGGCCGGAGAGGTTTCGCCTGCTTTCGCTCCGGGTGGCGCGCCACACCCGTAGAGCCAAATCCACCTGAGCCGCGGCCAGTAGCAGGCAGATCCGTCACAGCCCGGAACTTCGCCTGCGAGACTGGCGCGATCACAAGCTGCGCAATTCGCATATGCGGTTCCACCACGAACGGTTCATGCCCATGGTTGATGAGGATGACCTTTACCTCGCCCCGGTAGTCGGAGTCGATCGTGCCGGGTGAATTGAGACAGGTAATTCCACCCTTGATGGCAAGGCCCGAACGGGGTCTTACCTGCCCCTCGTACCCCTGTGGAATCGCCAAGGCGATACCGGTGGGCACAAGAGCCCGTTCGCCGGGTTGAATGGCGAACGGGCCCTCGATGTCAGCCGAGAGATCAGCGCCAGCGGCGCCTTCCGTCGCATAGACCGGAAGGACAGCCGTTGGAGTGAGTGCCTTAACGGCGACCGCGACCGCCACGGTCTCCGCCCCGGCCTCCACGGTCACCACCACGCCCACCGCGATCGCCTCCGCGACCACCACGGTCTCCGCCACGGCCTCCGCGGTCACCACCACGTTCACCGCTGGAGCGTTCTTCGTCACCGCCCTCATAGAGATCATCCGGAGGTGGCGGAGCTGGTTTGGTGAAATCGACCGAAGCGGGATCCAGGTGCATCACTTCCTTATGTGAGAGCCGGACCTTACCGGACCCCGGCTCGATGTCGAGCACCTTTACAAGTATCTCGTCACCTTCCTGCACCACCTCTTCGACACGATCTACACGGTGTCTCGCCAGATGGGAGATATGCACCAAGCCGTCCTTGCCCGGAAGTATCTCGACAAATGCGCCGAATTCCGTCACCCGGCGAACCTTGCCGAGGTACATATGTCCGATCTCCGCCTCGCGGGTCAGATCCCGGATCATCTGAATCGCCATATCAGTCTTGGCCTGATCCGTAGAGGCGATATCAATACGTCCGGAATCGTCAATATTGATTGTCGCACCAGAACGGGCCGTAATCTCGCGGATGACCTTGCCACCTGGCCCGATAACATCGCGGATACGATCCACCGGAATGTGAATGGAGGTAATTCGCGGGGCGTATTTCGACAGCTCCGAGCGGGGCTTGTCGATGGCCGAATTCATCGCCTTGAGAATGTGGAGCCGTCCCTTCCGGGCCTGCTCCAACGCCTCACGCATGATCTGGGTTGTGATACCAGTGACCTTCAGGTCCATCTGAAGAGCGGTCACACCCTTTTCCGTACCACCCACCTTGAAGTCCATATCGCCCAAATGGTCCTCGTCGCCGAGGATGTCGGACAGAACAGCATACTTGCCACTCGCCGTGTCCATGATGAGCCCCATGGCGATGCCCGCCACCGGTGCCTTGATCGGAACGCCCGCATCCATAAGCGACAGTGTTCCACCACAGATGGTCGCCATCGAAGATGATCCGTTGGATTCGGTCACCTCGGAAACCACACGGAGCACGTAGGGAAACTCCTCATAGGATGGAATCACAGTCTGCAGTGCACGCTCAGCCAGCGCGCCATGACCAATTTCGCGACGGCCGGCTGCGAGCCGGTTGCTCACCTCGCCCACCGAGTACGGCGGGAAATTGTAGTGGAGCAGGAACTTCTTGTGCACCATGCCCTCGTACTGGTCAATACGCTGCTCATCGAGTTCAGTGCCGAGAGTGGCTGTCACAACTGCCTGGGTTTCGCCACGGGTAAACAGAGCCGATCCATGGGTGCGGGGCAGCCAGCCCACTTCACAGGTAATGGGCCGGATGTCCTCAAGACCACGGCCGTCGATACGGCTCTTCTCGTTCAGGATGGCCGCCCGCATGAGATCGCTCTTCACGTTTTCAAGTTCATTGAAGATCGTGTCCCCGTGAGCCTCGAGTTCTTCCGCCGAAAAGCTTTCCTTGAGGAGCTTCTTTACTCCGTCCAGGGCTGCATAGCGTGCCTGCTTTTCCCGAATGGCGAAGGCGCTCTTAACCGGCCCGCTTGCCAGATCACGGACCTTCTTCACGACGGCAGAATCGGGTGCCGCTGGAGTGAAGTCTCGCTTGGCTTTTCCTGCCTCACGAACGAGCTGTTCCTGGGCATCCAGCACCGGAATCAGCGCCTTGTGGCCGAATTCAATGGCGCGAACCATATCCTCTTCCGACACCTCATCGGCACCAGCTTCCACCATCACCACAGCTTCACGGGAATCCGCAAGGAAAACATCGATGTCGGACTCTTCCTTTTGCTGAACCGTAGGGTTGACGATGTACTGGCCGTTTACCCGGCCCACCCGGCAGCCCGCGATGGGTCCCCGGAATGGAATGTCACTCACCATGAGTGCCGCCGAGGCGCCGATCATGGCAGGGCCGGGAGCCTGATTGTCAGGCTCCATGGAGAGCA
>CAZSFB010000424.1:0-2900 GCA_964606035.1 uncultured bacterium
TTCTACAGCTCGCCTGCTCGGTTATCCTCATGCGGAGATTTTGAGATGCGCTCTAGTCTTCCCTTTTATTTTTTCTTTCTAGCTCTCGCTCAATGATGCATTGGGCGAATATCGCATGTGCATGGAGAATGCACCCTGCCGCCACCACAGGAGGCACCTTCCCCTCCGGGTCGAACAAATTAACGGGATCAGCGAGCACATACCCATACAGATTCGTATCGCCACCCTCGAACCGTATCGGATCCTTGGCCGTCCACCTTCCGGTCACGGGGTCGTAATCACGTGCGCCGAAGCGGACGAGCCCGGTATCCCGGTCGTAGAACCCTCCGGCGAAACCGAACGGCTGGAAGCCGGGGCTCGTGTCCAGCGTGACGTTACCGAACTCGTCGTAGTCCATTTCCTGCATCACCGAATCTGGACCGATTCTACCGCGAATCTGGAACCGATTCTACCGCGAATCTGGAACCGGTGCCCGGTGCCGTCATGCATCCTGCACATCTCCCATTCGACATCTCCCGGCCTGCCAACTACTGGACACAGGAATCTGGACACAGGAATGAGGATTTCCCGATGACCGGTCCCGCGTCTTCCCTTTTCCGCTTTCCGCCAAGTCATGGTCTGCCCCGCGCCCAGCCGGAAGAAGCACCTGCACGGATCGTGGAGGACGGACTCATCCGTCTCGGCATGTTCCGCACACCGGTCCGGGAGATGAATCTCTCCAGTTCCAGGCTTCTCAGGGGCGCGGGAAGGAGCTGGCCGATGCCGCCACTTCTCGTCGAATGGGTGGGAGCGGGAGTGGCGCACCCGGAATGGTATCTGGGCCTCATTGTCGTGGACGCCAAGGTGGGCTCACTCGCAGTTCTTTACGGATTCAATCGCCGCACAGGGGAATATTTCTCGCACGACCGTCCGGGCCTGCGGCGCCAAGTGCAGGTGGCAGGTTCCACCTGGAACAGCGTGACGCGCTTTGCCGGCCGGGGTTTCAGGATCGAGATGAGGCACCGTCTGGACGAGGGCCGTCACGAGGTGCATGTGGACATTGCAGCCTCGGGGAAAAGGCCGCGGGTCCGGGGCGATCTGGTCTGGCACGAGAACTTGAACGCCATGCAGCCGCTTGTGCTCCTCTCTCCCCTTGAAGGCGGCGGATTTATCTACAACCACAAGGCGCAGATGCCGACCGGGGGGCAGCTTGAGATCCGCACGGACCGGCTCGAATTCGATCCGCGCCGTGACATATCCAACATGGATGATCTCAAGCTCCATGCCGGCGGCCTGCGGCTCCACTACCGCTGGTTCAACTTTGCCGGGTTTGACCGCCAGGGACGCCTCGTGGGAGCGGACCTGGCCGATAGCCCCCAGAAAGGGGATCCCTACTGGGCCGAGAACTGCCTGTGGGCGGGGGGGAAACTTCTCCAGCTGGGCGAGGTCCGGTTCGATCTCGATCCCCGCGACCCGATGAAACCCTGGCGGGCCGCCGGTGAGGGTATTGATCTGCGCTTTTTTCCTGAAGGCGGAAAGAGCGTCAGCCTGGGCCCTCTGGGGCAGTACCACCAGAAATGCGGCCGGTTCCGCGGCACCATCACGGACTCCACGGGCGAGCGGCACGAGATCGGGGATTATTACGGCTGCGCCGAAAGCGCGAATGTGCTGACGTAGAGAAAAGGGAAACGGAGATGGTCCCGGTCAGGGCTCGCTGCCGGCCGGGAACAGATAACGGAATGCACGGGTGAGCGTCACCGGCTGGCCGTTCACCGTCACGACGACATCCAGGAGTGACGCCGAAGGGTCCCCTTTGGCCGGGACCGTGCCCACAATGCGTGTGGAACTGACCCGGTTCAGTGGCGCATTTTTCCCGCCGATCATGACCGTGGTGTCTGTCAGGGTGCCAAACCCCACACCGCTTATCACGAACCGGGATCCGCCGGACGCCGGGGCCCGCCACGGAAAGATGTCAAAGACGTGAAGCTCTCCGTCGGGGGGTGGTGTCGGCACCGCAAACCTCAGCCGGTCGCCAAGATAATCCACCGAAAACAGAGCGCCACCGGGCCCCGTCACGATCCCGATGCCCGGCATTTCCGCGAGCAGGAACTCCCGCGCCTCCACCACGCTTCCGTCAGGGGAGAGCCAGACCCGGGAAAGCCCGTCGGTCCAGTGAACCAGCATCAGGTTCCCCCGGTAGGCGCCGCCAAAAGTCTGCGAGCGGTACTCGTCAATCCCGTTGGTGGTGGACCTGAACAGTGCGAGCGACTGGGTGAAGGGTCCCGGTTCCGACTGCGGCCCGTAGTAGACATTCTGGCGGGGGTCATCGATTCCCCGGTTGCGGTTGGGGTGACCGTAGTAGCCACCTTCTTCCACGAGATTCAGTTCATCGAGCTGGGAACCGCTGATCGGTGCTGAGGTGTCGGGCCCGGTGGAGACATCCCCCTCGGCCCCCGAAGGTCCGTTCGGTCCGTTGTCAGTGGAATACACCAGCCCTTCGGTCGTCAGCACCAGATCAAACGGGTTGCGGAATCCGGCGGCGAACACCTCCACAAACGAGGGCTCGGCCAGTTCCACAGTGCCGCCGGCCACCTGGTCATTGTTCGGCGCGCCACCTTCGCGCTCCACGTAGGAAATCTCCCCGTCAAAATCCGGGTCCGACAGGCGGGCCCTGAGAATCGCCGCCGACAAGGGGGATTCCGGCAGTCCGCCCTGGGCGCAGTGGGGAACCCCGGCATTGGTCTGTCCACCCTGGGCAATCAGCAAGTCACCATTATTGTCGAAGAGCAGGTTGTTCACACCGTGGCCGCCGGGCGAAGCAGGAAGCCGCGTGATGACAGGCACGGCCGTGCCGAAATCCGGGCCGGTCAGTCTGGACACCCTGCCGGTATATTCGTGGGTGATGACCGGACAGGGAGCAC
>CAZSFB010000425.1:0-2900 GCA_964606035.1 uncultured bacterium
TCTTTCGGAGATCCGTGCCAAGATGAACGACCTTGGCGCCCACAATCCGCAACTGGACCGTCTGTCAAAAGAAGGCCAGAGGATTCTTGATGAAGCTCTCAAGACAGCTGGTGGGAGCAAGATACCCTTGCCTGGTGATCTCAAGGTGCCAAAGCTCTTTGGAAAATAACGTTGTGGTATCGGATCGGTAAAAAACGACGCCCCGGATACTCGCCGAAGTCTCCGGGGCGTCTACCAATCTGACCGAGGCAACTAGGCGGTGGCCTTGATCTTAATGGCCTGACATATTGCGGATGGTGAAAGGGCCAGTTTCAATTGTAAGTGCGATCTCGACAGCCGAAGGATTAACCCGGCCGCTCATCACCACCGGCGAAGAAAATAGACGACGCGGAAAAGGGGGTTCAACCCTTTCTGTGAATTAATACAGAAAGAATTCCATTATTAACGACTTGGCTAAATCCCAAGTAATTACAATTGGTTATTTTGGTATGCATATTCAAACATCGTTTGATTCTTTTTTGTGTGAGAAGCGACCCAGAAGCCACCAAAAAACATATAACCAGCTGAAACTAAATATGATTTTCCAATGTATAGCGATCAGTTCATCTCCAGAGCCAAGTCGATGGCACTCTTTTCGGGTGAAGGGTGTGCTGGCTTGAAAGGCTGTTTTTCACCCCTGGCCTCAGCCCGGGCGATTTGTCCCTTGACGCCGATTTTGAAGGTGCTTCCAATGGCATTGTACCGGGGGAATATTTCAACAAGCACCTTGGAGATTCCCAATAGGATCTGATAGCCCCGGTTTTTTGCAATATTGGGATTGCGCTCCCCAAGCATGGCGAAACGGCGCTGAGCTTCAAGAAAGCGGTCCGCTTCCGGATCCATGATCGCAACCACGCGGGCAAAAAAATCGCCGAAAAACAGGACCGCCCACGTAAGGGATCCAAACAGATTCAGGTTTGACATGAGCCGTGCCAAGTCACCGACGGAAGGTGGCTCCGACTCCTGCTTGCCAAACTCTTCCATCAGGTAAAAGTCCATCGCTATATGCCGGGATTCATCCTGGTTGATCTTTTCAATGACACCGCGCGAAAGGGGGTCTTCAACATAGTCATTGACTGCCCTGAGAAGGGCCACATCGAGAACAAGTTCACCTAGTGTCACCATGGCCGATGCAAATGCCGGATTGATCTCCTGGATAGTACGGGTGATATAACGGACCAGCATCGTCAGCCGTTCATCAGGAGTGTAGATCCTGTAGTTATGGACGTTGAAATAGTCTGCCAGCTTGGCAACAGCCACCGAGTGACGAACTTCGTCAGTATAGAAGCTTTCGTAAATTGCCTTGAGTGTGGGATCCTCGACCTTCTTGGACAGCTCCAGGAAAGTGAGCCCGGCGATACGCTCGACGTAGATCAGATTGGTAAACGCCTGGCATATCTCCATCTCGTCGAACCGGGACAGCTCAACCGGTTTGCCGGTAAAATCGAAATCATCGACTTTCCACTGACCCCGGTTGCACCGGTCGAGCATTCGCTGGAGATCCATCTGGTGGGCCCTCTCTAAATTACAGAGACTGCATGAACGTCATATTATGACAGGCATGTCAGGCCACTTCTAATAACTTCTGTGCCGGACGGCGGCAAGCATTAAAAATTGTTCTTCGGTTGGCATGGGGCCACAATCGAAAACCCGTGTTGCGATGATGAAAGGAAATTCTTCGATGACCAGGTTTCCCCGGTTCAACATGATTTTTATTTCGGCGGCTACTGTAATAATAATGGTCTTTCCGGCCCGTGCCGCCGATGTCAGCCGGCAGAGTGGATCAGTGGTCAAGCTCTATGTGACATCGCAGTACTGGAACCTGACCCAGCCGTGGACGAAGCTTGCCAGCCAGTCGACCACCTGCACCGGTTTTTTCATCCGGGAAGGAATCCTGACGAATGGCCATTGTGTGGCCAATTCGACCTATCTGGAAGTCGAGATTCCCGGTCATCCCGACAAATATGAGGCAGAAGTCGTTGCTGTGAATCATCAGGTGGATCTTTCGCTTGTGCGCCTCAAAGATTCCCGGGTTGCAAAAGGTATCAGGACGATAGGGTTTGGCAGTCTTCCAGAGCACCGGCAGAAAGTGGTGACGATTGGGTATCCAACTGGAGGCCGGCAGATTTCCTATACTGAAGGCGTTGTTTCGAGGATTGATATCCTTCCTTATGCCCATAGCCGGATGCCGAATCTGATCATTCAGACGGATGCGGCCATCAACCCGGGGAATTCCGGTGGCCCGGTTTTTTCTGACAGTACCGGGGAATGTCTGGGTGTTGCTACACAGAAAAACACGAGGGGCGAGGGACTCGGCTATTTTGTTCCGACGGTAGTCGTGCAGCAGTTCCTGAAGGACGCTGCTGACGGAAAGATTGAAGGGGTCTCGAACCTTGGTATTACTGTCCAGACTCTGGAGAGCGAAGCATTTCGCGCCTATCTGAAAATGAAACCGGGCCAGTCAGGCATCCGGGTCAAGCGCATTGCCGCCGGTTCCTCCGCGGATGGAGTTTTTCTGGAAGGTGATGTGATCCTGTCCGTGGATGAAAAACAGGTATTCAACGACGGGCGCATAACCTTTCGCACGGATACAACCATCGGGTTCGGTTATGTGCTTGCTCCGAAGTCGGTGGGCGAGATCCTGAAGGCCAGGATCCTGCGTGATGGAGTCGAAAGGTCCCTGGATGTTGTTCTCAAGCCCTACGTGACCAGCATTATCCCGGACATGCCCCGTTACGATCTTCCGCCGCGTTTTGTAGTTGCAGGCGGTCTCGTATTTCTCGCGGTGGATCCGATCTACCTCTGGACCTTCGGAGGAGGAGGGGGCGAGGACGATGACCGGCTCCCGATTACACTTCGTG
>CAZSFB010000426.1:0-2888 GCA_964606035.1 uncultured bacterium
GCCAGATAGTGGTGCAGCATGAGAATTCCGTCCACGCTGTTCTTCTTCTCGAATCCCTTGGCACCGGCACACAGCGCGACGGCGAACTTGACGCCTGCGAACTCGATAACGTCGTCACGCTTCTGATCGCTGATGTAGACTCCTTCTTCCCCGGAAAGCTCCTTCGCTTTCCAGAAGATCTGCGGCAGCCCCCCATTCGGCGGACAATAAACGGCAAGCTGGACCCTCGCGTGCGGGAGCCCTTCGGCACCACCACGTTCCTTGCCCGCCTCGGGCCGGGAATCGAATCCGGCGACGATCCCCGCACGGTTCGCACCTGCGAGGTACCGGAGTTCGCGCACGATGTGGGAGTTCTTCAGAAGATCCTCGACCTCCTTCTCGAACTCCTTGCCGCGCCGCTTGGACTGCATCAGCGCATCCAGATGCCGGTCGCCTTCGGAATTGAAAGAGCCGGCGGGCAGCGTCACGAGCAGCGGCTTCCAGTTGTCCTGGTTGTCCGTTTCACGGCGGTCGAACTCGCGCATGAAGTCGATGGCACGGTTCGTCACGCGGAGCATGTCCACGTTCTTCCGGTAGTCGTTCTGCGAGCTGTAGTGGACGAGCGTACGGGCGACGGTGACACCCTTGAAACGGTGCGGAGCCACCGTGATGCGGTAGTCCTGAAGGCCGATCTTCTCGTTCAGCTTCACCCGGCCCACACTGGAGAGGTCATAACGCTCGCGATCGAAGAACAGCGACGCGAAATGCTTGCCGGCGGCAGCGGGGCTTGCCGGGTCACCGGGCCGCAGACGCCGGTAAATCTCCGTGAGAGCATCCATGCGGTCACGGATCTTGTCGACGCCCAGTGTCGCGTGAATCGCGGTGGGAACCACATGCCCATCCATGTGAAGGACGTCAAAGCCGGGCAGTCCGGCCTCCCGGATACGCGTGATCTGGTCTTCTGTGACGGTTTCGTTGGCCTCGGCAATGACGATACCCGTCTCCGGATGCACGACGTCATAGGCAAACACCTGACCCACGACCTCTTCAACATTCGCGGGGAGACGCTCGATCTTGCGGGTGGCGAACTCGCGGAGCGTACGCTTGTTGATCTTCTGGTTCTTGGCGACAACAACCTCGCCTGACGGGTCCTTGATGTCCCGCGGTGCGCGCTGGCCTAGCAGCAGGTTGAAGTCGTAGCGTTTGTAGAGATCCTTGCCTTCGAACTCGACGGTTTCCGTCTTGTAGAACGAGTTGAGGATCTCCTCGTCCGTCAGGCCGAGTGCACGGAGCAGAACCGTGACGTGGAGCTTCCGGCGGCGGTCGATGCGGACATAGAGCAGGTCCTTGTGGTCGAACTCGAAATCGAGCCACGAGCCGCGGTAAGGGATCACACGGGCCGAATAGAGGAACTTTCCGGAGCTGTGGTGCTTGCCCTTGTCGTGGTTGAAGAACACGCCCGGCGAGCGGTGAAGCTGGCTCACCACGACACGCTCGGTACCGTTGATGATGAAGGTGCCATGCTCGGTCATCAGGGGGATGTCACCGAAATAGACTTCCTTCTCCTTGATGTCCCGGACTGACTGGGTGCGGCCATCTTCGCTGGTGTCCCAGATGACCAGGCGCAGGGTGACCATGAGGGGCGCGGCGAAGGTCATGCCGCGGGAGTGGCACTCGTCAACCTCGTACTTCGGCGGATCAAGCCGGTAGCTCACAAACTCGAGCTGGCTCGTCTTGTTGAAATCGCGGATCGGAAAAACGCTCTTGAAGACGCCCTGTAGTCCCGCATCCTCCCGCTGCTCCGGCGGAACGTCCGCCTGGAGGAACTTGTCGAACGACCGCTTCTGGATGTCGATCAGGCTGGGGATCGGAATGACCTGCCGGACCCTGGCGAAGTTCTTGCGGTAGCGGTGTGCCTCAATGCGCTGCTTCATCCGTGCGTGCTCCCTTTTGCTTCGCGCATCCGGCCGGAGGCCGGTTTTCCCGTTCGGGTCCGGGAGGGGTGTGCGCGGGGTCCGGTTTTTCCGGGCCGGACCCCGTTCACCCCTGAAGACCTGGTCAAGGCCGTTTCAGGACCATCTGCACGGGGCCGCGACCAGTGAAGGACCCGGCCCCGCGACAGCCGGGGACTACTTGATCTCGACCTGGGCGCCTTCGGCCTCGAGCTTCTTCTTCATGGCCTCAGCCTCATCCTTCTTCACGCCTTCCTTCACGGTCTTGGGCGCGCCATCGACGAGGTCCTTGGCTTCCTTGAGACCGAGGGAGGTCAGTTCGCGGACGACCTTGATCACGTTGATCTTCTTGTCGCCGGCAACCTTCAGGATGACATCAAAAGCGTCCTTCGCCTCGGCCGGAGCCGCTGCGGCCGCACCGCCACCCACGGCCGCCACAGCCACCGGGGCCGCCGCGGAGACGCCGAACGCCTCCTCGATCTTCTTCACGAGGTCGGCCACTTCCATGAGCGGCTTGACCTTGAGGGCTTCAACGATCTGGTCATTGCTAAGAGCTGACATTTCTTTGTTTCCTTCTTTTTATCGTCTGCCGGGCGGCGCAAGCCGCCCGGTCTGTGTTCACTTTGAGTGAGTCCTGAGTTTCTCCGCGAACGGAACCTGCACCCCCGTAGGGATCAGGCGCCGGCCGCTTCCTTTTGCTTGCGCACCGATTCGATGACCCGGACGAGCTTTCCGCCGGCATCCTTCAGCGCCAGGGCGAGGTTTGTCGCCGGGGCATTGAGGGATCCAAGCATCTTCGCGATGAGCTCTTCCTTGGGCGGCATGTTCGAAAGGGCCTCAACCTCAGCGAGGCTGAGCAGCTTTCCCTCGAACACTCCGGCCACGATCTTCACCTTGGCGCCATCAGCCTTGGCTGCCTTCACGACAGCCTTGAGATGGGCCACGGGATCAACGGCC
>CAZSFB010000427.1:0-2853 GCA_964606035.1 uncultured bacterium
GTGGAGGCTTCCCTTTCCGGGGTGTCCACGGGCAAGGAGGTCGTGAATAATCCACCGGCCGAGAGGGAGGCTAGGATGGCTCCGTGAGTCGCCAGGGAGAGTGCCCAGGGTATCCAGGGCATTCTCGTGCCTGGAGGTATTGAAGTGGCAATAGCCATCGCCATAACTGAATAATATCCGGTCGAACTATCCGGAAGCGACTTGGGTTACTAAACTGTAATAATCCAATGGTGATGTTCCAGACATTGAAAACCGCCCTGGACAACGACCGGTTCGTAATCGTGGTTGCGGGACTTTTCGGCCTGTGCATCGGCAGCTTTCTGAATGTGGTGATTGCCCGTGTTCCTGCCGGAATGTCGATCGTGACCCCTGCCAGCCGCTGTCCCAGGTGCGGGACCGGGATCCGGTGGTATGACAATCTGCCGGTCATCAGCTGGGTGCTCATTCTCCGGGGGAAATGCCGCGAGTGCGGTTGGCCAATTCCGTTTCGCTACCCGCTGGTGGAGATCATGGGAGGGATGATTGCGGTTACCGTCGTCAGCCAGAAAGCGGGAGTTTGGCCGGTCGCAACCGGCCTTTTTGCAGGATGGATCTTGCTGGCCGTCACGATGATCGATCTTGATCACAAGATTATTCCAGACTCCCTCTCCATGCCTGGTTTTGCAATCATCCTTGGAACGTCATGGCTTCCTGGACGCGGCGGAGTTGTCTCAGCATTTCTGGGGGCGGCATTGGGTGCCGGAATCTTCTGGCTCGTCCGTGAGGCGTACTACCGTTCGATGAGCCGGGAAGGGCTCGGCCTTGGCGACGTGAAGCTGATGGCAATGATTGGCGCGCTGCTGGGTCCCTTCGGTGTTTGTGTGTCCGTATTTGCCGCGTCATTTATCGGCATTCTTGTGGCTGGTTTCCTGATGGTTATGGGTAAGGTTGGGCGACGGACCGAGATCCCGTTCGGTCCATACCTGGCTGCTGGCGGGTTTGTTGTTTTTCTGGGCTCTGGAAAGATCGAGCTAATGGTTCGGGATCTACTGGCAGGCTTCTGGCGGAGCATTTTGTGAAGTGGGCCACTGACAGGGACCGTAATCGCCCCATCGCCGACCATGTTCTGATTGAACTGGGCTGGCTGCTGGTTCTCGTACTGGTGCTCGTCGTGCTGGTGGTATCCTTGGCCCTTTACCGTTCGAATGTGACCCGTGACATCAGTGAGGCGAAGAATATCGCCAACGTGGTGGCGCTCGACGGGCTTCTGGAGAAACGTGCAGGGCGGGTTCCCCGGCTGGCACTAGCGGAGCGCCTCGGGCCACTTATGGAACAGGGGTTCGTGTTGGGCTGGTACTGGCATGAATCCGGAAGCCGGCCGGAGATCGGAGGGGCAATCCGGCGAGACGATACGAATGAATATCTGGATATGGCGAATCGGTGTCTGGAGGGAGACACATGCGATTCTCCTGATGCCATGATCGGCCCGCCGTGGGCACCACGGCCTGTTGTCGTTGCGGGCAATGCTGCGCTGGGTAATGACCGGGCTGCGGTCCTTTTGTGGGTTTATCCCCGGGAACCAGCATTTCTCGATGAACTACGGAGCCCCTGGCTGATCGGGTACCTGGTCAGTGTGGTGTTGCTCCTCACTGGCCTTGGATGGTGGCGATTGCGAACCCTGATCGCTCAACCTCTATCAAGGCTCATTGGTGTAATGAAATCAGTCGAGGCCGGGGATTACCGGGCACGTGCATCAGAATACACCTGCCGTGAAATGGTGGAACTGACAGGCCAGTTCAACCAGATGGCAGAAGCGATGGATTCCAACCGCCAGGAACTGGAGCGCCGTGTGCATGAACTGGAAAGTGCCTACCGGGAAATCGAGCGTGCAAGGGATGAGGCGATACAATCGGAGAAGTTGGCCGGAGTCGGGCGTCTTGCGGCCGGAATAGCCCATGAGGTGGGGAATCCGCTGGCGGCAATGACGGGATTCGCTGAACTGCTTGAAGATGAGACGCTGGACCCCGCGACGCGAAAAGACCTCTTGAAGCGGATTCAGGCCGATCTCGCCCGAACTGACCGAATTATCAGGAGCCTTCTCGACTATGCACGCACAGGTAGCCGGGAGGATATCCAGTTCAGCCCCTCTCAGGTGGTTGAGAGTGCCATTGAGCTCTGCCGTGGGCGAAGATTGTTCGATCATATCCAAGTGGTCTATACAGGGAGTACATCGGGAATGTGCTGGGGAGATCCCGGACAGATCGAACAGATCATTATCAATCTGATGCTGAATGCTGTGGATGCTATGGGTGGGCGTGGGCAGATTGATTTGTCGGTTCGTGATGCCAGCGATGGACGCTCTGTCGAAATCCGGGTCACCGACCGGGGGCCCGGCATCCGGCGAGAGGATCTTGTGAAGATTTTTGATCCATTTTTTACAACCAAGGAACCGGGCAAGGGCACCGGACTCGGGTTGGCCATTGCGGACCGGCTGGCGGAAAGCCATGGCGGGCGTTTGACGGTTGAATCAACATCGAGCCAGGGAACCACTTTCCTTCTCGTGTTGCCTACTGGGAATCCAGCGACGAGCACGGAGGTGGGATGACAACCGAAAGTCCCCACCCCGCCAGCCGGGTACTCGTTGTTGATGACGAGGAAAACATCCGCGTCATGCTTGCGGCGGTCCTGAAAAAGCAGGGGTATGCGGTGGATGTGGCTTCTAATGGAGCCCACGCGCTCGATGCACTGCAGAAACGATCCTACGATATTGTTGTCAGCGATTTCCGGATGCCGGAGATGGACGGTCTTGAGCTGTTGCGCCAGATCGGGGATCGCCGGATCAGGACAACAGTAATCATGATCACTGCCTATGGG
>CAZSFB010000428.1:0-2821 GCA_964606035.1 uncultured bacterium
GGGACGGTTGCCCTCGTCCTGGCCGAAAAGAAGCTCCTTCTTCGTCACCTCGCCGGTGTCCTTGTTTTTTTCGGTCATCGTCACCTGCATCGGGACAATTTCCTCCGCCAGCTTTCCAGCCCTCTGGGCCTCGGCGGTGCGCTGCTGGGACAGGAACGCATATTCATCCTGCGAATCCCGGGAAACCTTGTAGCGGGCAGCCACGACTTCCGCCGTCTGTCCCATGGGGAAATAGAGCGCGGGCTTGTTTTTCATCACCCACGGATTGGCCGCATCGTTCATGTTGATGGTCTTCTGTACACGGGAGATGGACTCCACACCAGCGGCCACCATTGGACCCGTTCCGTCAACGATCACCCGCTGCGCTGCCAGGGAAACCGCCTGAAGCCCCGAGGAACAGAACCGGTTGATTGTCGTACCGCTCACCGTAACCGGGCAGCCGGCCCGGATCGCCGCGACCCGTCCCACGTTGTTTCCAGTAGACCCTTCGGGGAGCCCGCAACCCATGATGACATCTTCGACATCACCTGGAGCGACTTTCGCCCGCGCAAGTGCCGAGCTGATCGCGTGGGCCGCCATATCCGCCCCGTGGGTCGAGTTGAACGCACCCTTGTATGCCTTGCCGATCGGCGTCCGCGCCGTGGCCACAATTACCGCCTGCTTCATTGACATGTATGAAGAACCTCCAATGGATTGGTCACGTTCAAGTCCGTGCCTCAGAACGGATTGTGAACCGCCTGACGGGGGATAAGAAAACGCACTGTTCAGGATGGCATCATGCCGGATGACAGCACTGTCAGGTCTGCGGCGAAGCTGGTGCGGAAACCGGGCCGGCAAGCTCCCTATCACTCAGTTTCCGGATAGTGGCCTCAAAAACCTGTCCCTTCCGGACGCGTCTAGCAGTTACTTCGTGATGGTCCACCCGGAACGATTCGCTTGCCTTCGGAATGTGTCCCAGCCGCGAGATAATCCACTCCGACAGGTTCTTCTGGGCTGGGACTTCGGCGGAGATCCCTGTCAGCGCAAAGACATCCCCGGGCGAAAGCTTCCCGCCAAGCATCCAGGTTTCGCCCGGAAGCCGGTGAATCATTGACGGAAGATGGTCGAACTCATCCTCAATTTCGCCGACGAGTTCTTCGACAAGATCCTCAAGGGTCACAAGTCCCTCGAGAGCCCCTTCCGGGGTTGTCACCAAGGCCAGGTGAGCGTGTTCCGACACGAATCGTTCCATTACCCGGTCTACAGTCTCATCCGGACGCACACTTGGAATCGGACGGACGATTCCCTGCACTGTCGTTACATTCGGATTGGTGCGTGCCAGAAAAACCAGTTCCTTGAAATTGATGTAGCCAAGCAGCTGGTCCGATCCGGCATTGGGCTTCACCGGAAACCGGGTGTGGGGATTGAAGTGGGCTATGAGGAGATTTTCCACGAGGGTGGAATCCAGATACATGAAGACAATCTGTTCTTTCGGGATCATCACGTCGCTGATCTTCAGCCGCCCGAGTCTCGCTGCCCCAGTAATTATTTTTTCCTGATGCCGCCGGATCACGTTGGAGGTCCGGGCCAGTGTCGCCAGCGCACCAATCTCCTCCGCCAGTACCACCCGTTTCGACTTGTCGCGGCTGCCGGTGACAGCTTTGGCAAACAGGTTTGTCACCAGAATCACTGGCATGAGGAAAGTGGTAATTGCCTTTAGGACCGGGGCCACCACAATGGCCAGCTTTCCCGCGAAGGTGAATCCAAGAGTTTTGGGCAGTATTTCCGAAAGCATCAGGATCGCCAGGGTGAATACCATCGAAAAGGGAAGCAGATAGGTGACTCCAAACAGGCTCTCGAACTGAACGGCCGCAAGTGTGGCCCCAAGCGTGTTGGCCGTCGTGTTCAGGATGAGAATTGCCGCCAGCGGTCGGTCGATTTGGTCCTTGAAACCCTGCCAGATGGCAGCGGTTCTCGGGTGCTTTTCATGAAGCGCAGCCAGCTGCGCGGGAGACAGGCTCAGCATGACCGCTTCCATGATCGAGCAGCTGAAGCTGCCGACAATGGACACCAGAATGGCGGCAATAAGCATGGTCACAAGCGGAAATCCCCCATGCCCGAATCATGCAAACTGCAACTGGCAGGCTCGCCCTTCATGGCGATCAGCGCCTCGGCCGAAACGTCTTTGTGACGCCGGAAACGCCTCCCCCAACCACCGGCAGGTCGTCCCAGAAACCCGGGGGTGGGGGTGCGTCGTAGTTAAACCCGTCCTGGATACGCACAGGGATCTTCTCGTTGAGAAGCATTTCCACGGCCCGGAGCAGTGACTCCTCGGAAGGCTGGCAGAGCGTAAACGCCTCTCCAGTGGAGAAGGCCCGTCCCGTTCGGCCGATGCGGTGGACATAGTCCTCCGCCTGTGTCGGCACGTCGTAATTGATGACGTGGGAAATGCCCTCCACGTCAAGGCCCCGGCTCGCGACATCGGTGGCAACCAGGATATTGATCCGCTTTTCCCGGAAAGCATCGAGCGCCTCGTTCCGCTCCTTCTGGGAGCAATCCGAGTGCAGTTTCGCAACCTTGTAGCCTTTGACCTCGATGGCCCGGAAGACCTCGTTGGTCCGGTTCCGGGTCCGGGTGAAGATGATAAAGGTCCCATCGTGGCCGTACTGCTCCAGGATCTTCAGGAGCAGCCCCTTCTTCAGGTGCGGCTTCACAGGCCACAGGGAATGCTCCACTGTCTCGGCCCGTTCACCGTGCCTGGCAACGTCCAGATATTCGGGATCCTTCAGGAACTGCTTCGCCAGCTCCCGGATCACCGGCGGCATCGTCGCCGAAAACATCA
>CAZSFB010000429.1:0-2791 GCA_964606035.1 uncultured bacterium
CCGTAGACTTCGCGAGAATATCCCGCACACAGCCTCGATCACCTGCGAAGTAGACCGTCTGGACCAGATTACCGAAGCAGTGGAGGCCGGGGCGGACTCAGTTCTTCTCGACAACTTCTCCGTGGAGGACCTGGAGAAAGCTGTTGCGCTCATCGGCGGCCGTGCCCGCAGCGAGGCCTCGGGCGGTGTGAGTCTCCAGACCGTGTCCGCCATCGCCGCAACCGGCGTGGATCTGATCAGCGTGGGCGCACTTACCCATTCAGCCCGCCAGATTGATATCGCCCTGGATGCCGGCTGAGCGGCACTTAATCACCCGATCTCGATCTTGATTTCCTGGCCGGCCTGCTGGGCCTGAATAGTGGAAACACGCGCAGCGACCTTCCTTGCCAGATCGGCAAATACGGCGGCCTCGGCCCTGTTTTCGGAATTGGCGGCGGCGGGCAGCCCGGTGTCACCGCCCTTTCTGACCGGGAGCATGATCGGCAGCCGGGCGAGCAGGGGGGTCTGGGTTTCGTCGGCGAGTTTCTTGCCGCCGCCCGCATCGAAGATCTCGGTATGGGTATGGCAGTTCGGGCACTCGAAGTAGCTCATGTTCTCGACCACGCCGAGGACCGGCACGTTCACGCGCTGGAACATGGCGACACCCTTGTAAACATCGTTCAGTGCGACGATCTGGGGTGTCGTCACCATCACTGCCCCCGTGACCGGCACCCGCTGGCAGAGAGAAAGCTGCACGTCGCCGGTTCCCGGCGGCATGTCTACCACAAGGTAATCGAGATCGCCCCACTGGATGTCGCTGAAAAACTGACGGATTGCGCCGTCCAGCATGGGGCCACGCCAGACGACCGGTTCCTTCTGGTCGATGAAGAAACCGAAGGAGAGGATCTCGATGCCATACTTGCGGGCCGGGAGAATCTTGTCGCCAACCTGACGGAGGTCTTTCTTGCCCACATCCAGCATCTGGGGGATCGACGGCCCGTAGAAGTCAGCATCCATGAGGCCGGTTTTCGCTCCCTGCTGGGCAAGGGCGATGGCGAGGTTTACGGCGACGGACGACTTCCCGACTCCACCTTTTCCTGAGGCAACAGCGATAATGTTCTTGATTTGCGGGACCGGGTTTTGACGGTTCTGGGCGGTGGCCGAGCGGACGTTGGAGGTCATTTCCACCTGGACGCTGGATGCACCCAGCCGCTTCACCGCTTCGGTGGCGTCGTCCCTGAACTTTTCTTTCACCGGACAGGCCGGAGTGGTGAGCTCAATGGTGAAGGCCACCTTCGAGCCATCCACTTTCAGGTTCTTCACAAACCCCAGGCTCACGATGTCCCTGCCCAGGTCCGGATCAATGATGGACTTCAGTGCAGTTTTCACGGCGTCTTCGGTTATGGCAGGCATGGGGAACCCCTCTGGGAAAATAGAAGATGTCTGGGACGTTCTGCCCCGGCGGGGATGAACGTTTCCGGATGTGTGGATGACCGCCGCCGACCGGGAAATCAACCCCGCTGGCCCGCTTGCACTTCGTCACAGACTGTCAAAATGGCTGTGGAGTTCTGCTCCGTAACAGCCACCATGCCGACGCCTAAATAACCGGTTTCACGTGATTTCCTGGGTTTTGTTACGGGAGCGTCAAAAGGCTCCCTGCTGTCACAACCTTTCCGCCTGCCCCGCATAAATCCGCAACACCTTTTCCTTACATTCATCAGGGACGGGGAAGAGCGGACCGGGATTACCGGTGGGACGGAAAGAAATGCAGGAGATGGACAATATCATCGGACAGATCAGGGCGTGGTTCCGGCTCATGGGGCTTCTGGTCATCACTGTGGCGACGGTTATCCGGCTGAAGGCGCGGCGAACTTTTCTCGGAAACGATCTCTTCGAGACCGCATCCTTTGCCCAGACCTGGGCACGGGTGCTGGTTGGCTCTCTCGGAGTGAAGCTCACGGTCCGTGGCCAGCCGCAGGAGGGAACGGTGATGTACCTTGCCAATCACCGTTCCTACATAGACATTCCCGCGATTCTTTCGCACGTACCGTGCGCATTCCTTGCCAAGAAGGAAGTGGGTGAATGGCCGGTTCTCGGCTATGCCACCCGGCTTGCCAATACCGTGTACGTGGACCGCGAGTGCCGTGAAAGCCGCAAGGCGGCCCGGGTGGGTGCGCTCAACATCCTGAAGCAGGGTCTTCCCTTTGCCGCGTTTCCTGAAGGCACCACCTCGAAAGTGGAGGGGACGCTCCCCTTCTACAACGGCATGTTCGAGGTGGCGGCGCAGAATGGCTACACGGTCGTCCCGGTCGCCATCCAGTACGGTGACATTGATGACGCCTGGATCGATCAGGATCCCTTTGCCGGTCATTTTCTGGACCGGTTCCGCAAACCGCATTTGCACGTGACGGTTTCCTTCGGTCCGCCGCTCCGGTCCGCGGATGCGCAGGAGCTCAAGGCGAAAACCCGCACCTGGATTGTAGAGGCGCTGCAGACCCCCGTCATCGAGGAGCTCGACGGGCTCCCAGAACTGGCCGGGGAATATCCGCAGTCTGAGGGATTAGCCGACCTTTCAATGGTCGCATGAGTGATCTGATGAGGAGAAAAATAGCCATGAACAAGAAACAGAACCTGAAGGTTGAGTTCCTGTGCCGTCCGGGA
Source organism: uncultured bacterium (assembly GCA_964606035.1). Lineage (GTDB taxonomy): Bacteria > JAGRBM01 > JAGRBM01 > JAGRBM01 > JAHCIT01 > CAZMGV01. The sequence goes on from CAZSFB010000429.1 coordinate 2,641, forward strand.
CGGACCCTTTCCCGGGAAGCCCAGGGCCGGCTGGTCCGTGAGCTGCGTGACTGTGCCGCTACCTGTTTTGACGAGATTCCCGACTACCAGTGCCTGCGTGGCACGAAGGATGAACTGGACGACAAGGTGATTACGGTCGCCTGGCGTCCGG
>CAZSFB010000430.1:0-2785 GCA_964606035.1 uncultured bacterium
CCAGTTTGCAGAGGTCACCGCACCTGTTTCGAGCCGCAATGATGCGGCGGTAATCCCGCAGGGCGCAATCAGGCCGACATCCCGGGGTTTCCTGGCATTCGTGGTTGAAGACGCTGTGGCCAGAGAAAGGATTCTCACGCTGGGGCTCAGAACCGAAGACGGGTGGGTCGAAGTCCGGACCGGAATCAGGCCGGGTGAAATCATTGTCACTCGCGGGGCAGAAGCCCTGCGCGATGGCGCTGAAGTAACCGTCACCGGAGATGTACAGGCCCCTCAGACACACTGAACCCTGACGTTCCTCTATGAACATTACCGACGTTTGCATTCGAAAACCTGTATTTGCGTGGATGATCATGGCGTCGACGGTCCTGTTTGGAATTGTCGCCGGTACAAAGATTGGTATCAGCCAGTTTCCGGACGTCGATTTTCCCAATATCAGCGTCAGCGTCACCTGGGAAGGTGCCGCCCCCGAAGTCATGGAAAATGACGTTGTCGAGATCCTTGAAGAAGCTCTCATACAGGTGGAGGGAGTACGCTCCATCAGTTCCAGCTCCCGTCAGGGTGCTGCAAGTATCACCCTCGAACTGAATCTCGAGCGGGATGTGGACGTCGCCCTGCAGGACGTGCAGTCCAAGATCGTGGCTGCGCAACGGCGGCTTCCGGTGGAATTAGATCCCCCCGTCATTTCGAAATCGAATCCGGAAGACCAGCCAATCATGTGGGTCGCGCTGTCGGGGCCATTCTCCCCGCAGGTGCTGTCCGATTACGCCCGGTATCGTCTAAAGGAAAGGCTCCAGACCGTTCCCGACGTCGGCGAGATCATGCTGGGTGGTTTTCTGGAACGGAACATACGCATCTGGGTGGACGCCTCCAGGCTGGATGCAAAAGGGCTGACTGCCCAGGACGTGATCAGTGCCGTTGCCCGGGAACACGTGGAACTTCCCGCAGGGCGCATCGAAGCAACAGGGCGCGAGATCAATGTCCGCGTCATGGGTGAAGCCCTGAATCTGAATGCCTTCCGGCGGATCATCGTACGCCAGACTGCCGGCGGACCAGTTTATCTTGAAGAGGTCGCACTGGTTGAGGACGGCTTTGAGGACGTTAGGCGGATTGCACGGGTGAACGGCGCCCCCGCCCAGTCACTCGGTATCAAAAAGCAGCGTGGTTCAAATGCCGTGGCCGTCGCTGAAGGCGTTAAAACGGAACTTGAAAAGATCCGGGCAACCTTGCCGGAAGGCATGGTGCTTGGAATATCTTTTGATTCGACCAAGTTCATCGAAGAGTCGGTATATGAAATCAAGTTTGAACTTGTCCTATCCGTTGCCCTGACCGCGTTTGTCTGCTGGCTGTTTCTCGGCTCCGTCTCAAGCACACTTAACGTGATTCTGGCAATACCCATGTCCCTCATGGGGACGATTGCCGTTATCTATTTCTGCGGCTTCACACTGAATACCTTTACGCTTCTGGGGCTCGGGCTTGCCGTAGGCATTGTCGTGGATGATGCAATCATGGTTCTCGAAAATATCGTCCGCCGCTCGGAGGAAGGCGACGACCGGGTTACTGCAGCCAGAGAAGGAACCAGGGAAATCACGTTTGCAGCCCTCGCGGCCACCCTGGCAGTTGTGGCCATCTTTATTCCCGTCGTCTTCATGGAAGGGGTGATCGGAAAGTTCTTCCTGCAATTCGGCGTGACACTCTGTGTTGCGGTCATGCTGTCATATCTGGAAGCCATCACGCTTGCCCCTGCCCGATGCGCCCAGTTTCTCTCAACTTCGCGGGAGAATCGCAGCCGCATTGGACTGGCAGTGGATCGAATCTTTGAGAAAATGGAAAAGATCTATGATCGGGCGTTACATTGGGCACTGGACCGGCCCCGGCGCGTTTTGCTGGCAGCCCTCCTTCTCTTCACCGCGAGTATATGGGTTTTTTACCGCCTCCCCGGCGAGTTTGTCCCCTCGCAGGACCAGAGTCGCGTACTTGTACGGCTACAGACAGCCGTCGGATCTGATATCTGGGAGACCGACCGGTTGTTCCGGAAGGCGGAAGAAATCGTCAATAGCCGGCCGGAAGTCGAGAGGGCCTTTGCAGTAGTTGGCGGCTTCGGCGGCGGCCAGGTCAATACAGGGGTTATGTTCGTCACCCTTCACGAACCGGGCCAGAGAGAGCTGACACAACGGGAGTTTGCCGACATCCTTCGAAAAGAGCTGAATGCTATTCCCGGGCTCAAGGCTGTCGTCCAGGATCTTTCACAGCAGGGATTTACCGCCCAGCGGGGTTTCCCGGTGGAGTTTTCAGTGCGCGGATCAGACTGGGACGGCTTGGTCAAAGCCAGCCAGGAGGTCATGACAAAGCTTGGCGAGACTGGTTACGTTATGGATCTCGACAGCAACTATCAGCTTGGAATGCCGGAGTTGCGGATCAGCCCCGACCGGGCAAGAGCGGCAGATCTCGGTGTGCCGGTAACGAGCATTGCCACCACGATCAATGCACTGGTGGGCGGAATCCGCGTCGGGAAATATAGTGATGGTGGCCGCCGTGTTGATGTCCGGCTACGGCTGATGCAGGACCAGCGAACCCGTCCCGAAGACCTTGCCCGCCTGAAAGTGCGTACTGCTTCTGGCGATCTGGTTCCCCTCTCCACACTGGTTACCACTGAGGAGCGCCCTGCTCTCCAGGCAATCACGCGGCAGGACCGTGAACGTGCGATCACGATCTATGCGAATGTTGCGGCTGGTTATTCACAGAAGGAAGCCATTGCCTTTGTCGAGCGGCTATCAAAAGCCAT